>NZ_JBKVCZ010000184.1:0-11119 GCF_046966825.1 Hungatella sp.
GTGTGGAGGTCTATCCATGAAAAAAGAAACATCACCATTTACCGGTCTGAAATTGGCCGGTTTCTGTATGCAGGTTTCCATCCTGCTGAAATCTGCCGTTCCTCTCTATGAGGGACTGCAGGTTATGGCGGAAGATTCAGACCGGGAAGAAGAAAAAGCAATTCTTTCCGATATGGCTGACAAAGTCCAAATCGGATTTCCCTTCGGCCAGGCCGTCACCGAATCAAGCGCATTTCCTGCCTACGTCTTACATATGATTCAACTGGGAGAGCGGACCGGCACTCTGGATATCACGCTGGAACGGCTTTCTTCTTATTATGAAAAAGAATATTATATGGCTGAAAATATCAGAAAAGCCATCACCTATCCTGCCATGATGATTCTCATGCTCCTCATCATCTTATTCGTCCTGTTTACCAGGGTAATGCCGGTCTTCTCGGACGTCTCTGAGCAGATGGGGACAACGATTCCTCCCGCGGCCGCGGCTGCCATCCATTTTGGCGGTATCTTAAGCGGGTTCGCGCTCCTTGTGGCCGGCCTTCTCCTGATATTCGTCTTTATCAGCTGGATATTCGGGAAAAATGGCAGACAGTCCGCCTTCACCCGTTCCCTGATGGAAAAAATCAAATCCCGCTCCAAAATTGCCCGCGCCTCCGCTGACCGAAGGCTCTGCAGCGTCATGGCCATGACCTTTGGCTGCGGTCTCGACACCTCCGACGGCCTTGCCATGGCGGAAACGCTTGTGGACAACAAACAGGTGGAGGACGGTATCCGTATCTGCAAGGAAGCCCTGTCCAGTGGCAGCAGTTTTTTTGACTCCGTCAAGGACGCCGGTCTTTTCTCCGGCTTCGAGCTGCAGCTGGTGCGTGTGGGAAGCCGGGCCGGACAGCTGGAGATCGTCATGGGGGAACTGGAAAAGGAATATGACAGAAAGGCTTCCGAGGCCATTGAATCCATGATAGCCCGCCTGGAACCAACCATCGTATCCATCCTCGCCGCGGCTGTGGGGCTGGTGCTTCTATCGGTGATGCTTCCGTTAGCCGGTATTTTATCCACCATCGGATAAGGAGAATATTTATGCTGCATGTTGAAGTTCCCAAACGCAGAAACCCTGTCTGGGGGTATCTGCTGTCAATTTTATTATTCCTGCTTCTCCTGCTCCTGTTCTTGTACGGTGTCAGGGCTATTGCCGCGCGGACGGACGAAGACCGGCTGCACGCGCTGTCAGATACCGTGAAACGGGCCAGCGTGGAATGCTATGCCATCGAGGGGCGTTATCCCCCCAGCGTGGAGTATTTAGAGGAGCATTACGGCGTTGTCATCGACCACAGCCGTTACCACGTGTTTTATGACGGATGGGCCAGCAATGTCATGCCTGATATCACCATTCTTCCGGCCGAAAAGCAGGAAGGGAAAGGGAGGCAGTGATGAAAAAATCCAATTCTTATGATGTTCTTTTTTCCCTGCTTCTCCTCCTTGTGTTCCTTCTGTGCAGCATGTTTACCATCCTGATTGGAAGCCGCGTATACGAAAATATCCGCGCCAACAACAATGCCTCCTTCTATTCTGACACGGCCGTCAGCTATGTCACCAACAAAGTACGGCAGGCCGACAGGGCTGGCAGTGTGGAAGTCCGGGAGATCGACGGATGCAGTGTCCTGGTGCTCTCCTCCTCTACCAATGGGCTTCAATGTGAAACCTGGATTTACACCTTAAACGGCGTCTTGAAGGAGCTGTATGCAGAAAAGGACAGCGGACTGACCGTGGAGGATGGGCTGGATATCATGGAATGTACCTCCCTGGATTTTACGCTTCAGGAAACCACCAATCAGCTCACCATCCATTTAGAGACCGAGCCATCCGACATCACGGCCCGCCTGCTGCTTCGAAGTGAGCCGAAAGGAGGCGTTGAATCATGAACCGAAGACCTGCCTCCTCTGCCTTCCTGCTGGAAATGCTGTGGGTATGCGGCTTTTTCGCTCTGGCCTCCTGTATCTTTGTCATGGCATTTGTCAAAGCCGATACCATGAGCCGCGGAGCCAGAAATTTAAATCAGGCGGTGACCGCCGCCGAAACCGCGCTGGAAGATACCTTTGCCGGATATCATAACCATGACCAGTCCATGGCCGGTATCAAAGACGTGGATACAAAAACCATCTATTATGACCGGAACTGGCACGTCACGGAGGACACCTCTTCCAATGCCAAATCTGTGCCGGAAGACGCTGCATTTTCCATCATCGTCACATCACAGCCAAACGGCAATCTTTTGGAGGTCACTGCCGAAGTATTCAGTATCTCTGGGGAACCGATTTATACGTTGAAAGGGGCTCACTATGTGCCCCTTTCTTGAGAAAGATGTTAAGAAGAAAGAAACGATTTAGAAAGGGTAAACCATGAAACAGAAAATCAATATCGGAACCGCTTCCATTATTTTGATTTTTATCATACTCTGTCTGTCCGTCTTTGCACTGCTGGGTCTCAGCGATGCCAGGGGCGCCCAGGTATTTGCCAAACGCCGGGCGGATTCGGTGAGCGCATTTTATCAGACCGACGCGCTGGGACAGGCTTACATCGGCCAGGTGGCGGCCGCGTTGAAAGACGGCTCCACCGCTTCCGAGGCCGCCGCCCAGGCATTATCCATTCTGCCTGAGGGTTCTCTCTCCTCGGAGGGGGAGGAAGGGCAGCTCATCTGCGAGATTCCCATGTCCGCCGGTCAGTCCCTGCATATCGAACTGGATGGAAGCAATGCCTCCGTAAACGCCTACTACGTTTACAACAGTGTGGACTATGCCATCGACAACCATCTGCCCGTCTGGACTGGCGATGAGTCATGAGAACCAGATGACGCTATCCCTGTTTCTTCCTGGCCACCACCAGCAGACGCCCGTCTTTCTGGGTATATTCGCAGGTGGTAAGCGTCAGTAACTGCTCCGGCCACTGTGCATCAACCCCGGTTTCATAGAAGGTGTGTTCCTTCACGTAGCGAACCAGATTCTCATAGTCTTCCTCCGTTCTGGCTGCCAGGGTGGCGGTAAATTCACCGTTTAACTGGGCCGCCGGAAGACGGACGGCGCCTATAATCTCGTAACTTCCAAATTCATTTTCCGTATCAAATTCAACAAAGGGGTGCTCCTTATAGTATTCCTCAGAGCCGTATTGCTCCAGGGATGCAAACATGGAGCCATTTTTCATATGATGACCGTACAGAATGTAATTGGGGGAAACCGTTTCCTCCTCCGTAATCGTGCAGACGGCATCCATATAAATCATGCCGTAGGCCGAATACTCTCTGTCAAACCCTCTCCGGTAATAATAATCCGGCTCATCAAGAGTCTGCATAACCGGATAATCCACCGGCGTTCCCTCGATTCGAATCCATCCTATCATATCCGGATTTTCCACCATCAGGCGTTGGTAGCCTTCTCTTCTGGCCAGATGTTCCTCGTACTCCGCCGCTCTCACGGACGCTTCATCCATCTGGCTTTTCACCTCTTTGGAGAGAGTGTGGGGCATCTCTCCGCGGATTGCCATCACATTCTGCAAATCGCTCTCACTGTGCCGGTACGCGTTCTGCGTCGCCACAAAGGATACCGCAAAATAGACGAAGAAAATGGCGCCAAGCGCTGCCAAAATCGTACAGAGCCACCGTTTTATCTGATTACTCATCTGTCCTTTCTTCCTCTCCGGTGTACTTTTTCCGGCGGATGAAAGCGCCTCCGCCTACCAAAAGTGAAAGAATCATGCCGGCCGCATAACCACCGGCTCCCATGTCTCCCATTTTAGGCACGAACGGAAAGCCAGCCAGCGGAATCGGGTCATCTATGATTTCAATCAGTCCCGTTTCATCAGGTGGGGGTAAAAAGCTGGCTAAAGGCGGCGGTGTATCGACGATCGTGACGGTTTCTCCTTCTCCCGGACCTCCGCTGGAATTCCCGCCCGGACCACCCGGCCCGCCTGAACCTCCTGAATTGCCGGGGTTGTACGTGGGGGGTACGGTCTCCGGCGGCAGGGACTCTGTCGGCTGGGTTTCTGTTGGCTGGGTTTCTGTCGGCTGACTCTCCGTCGGCTGACTCTCCGATGGCTGACTCTCCGTCGGCTCACTTGTTGTCGTCTCACTTGTTGTCGGCTCCGTCTCAGGCACGGTGACCTCCAGCTTTGGAACAGCTGTCACATCATATTTCCAGCTAAGCACTCCATCTATATATTTCATCATCGGCAGCGCCACAAAAAACGGCTGTGACTTTACCGTGTAATCGGGATTCTTATTGCTGCTCTGAACAATCAAATACAATCCCTTATCCATGTCTTCCAGTTTGGCAGTTCCATTTTCATCAGTCTCTGCCGTGCGGTCCGCGTCGATTTGGTTTGCCTTCACAAAAGCCACCACCCTGGCCGCGCTCTTTTGCATTTCATCTGCCGTACTGCCATCCAGACTTTCCACATCCAGCCCGGAAGCGGCAAATGCTGCTGTCAAGGTATACTCGCCATCGCGGGGCATTTCCGCCACCTGATAAGCGCTCCATTCCAGTCCCGGTAACCCCTTATTCTCATGATGTGTCTGAATCGTCAGGGACGGCTTTGCTTCCTGCTCCGGCGCCGCCACAGCAGTCTGTACGGAGAGAGCTGCCAATAAAACTGCTATCCCCAAAGCGCTGATGGCTTTCCGTTTTACTGCCAATCGTTTCATATTATTTCCGCCTCCCTTTTTTCTTTCTTCTATGACGTTTCCATGTCCTTGTAACAACAGTCACTGCCAGGAGCGCCAACACAACGAACGCCGCCAGCACAACAATTCCCGCACCCACAACAGTCATCATCGTCGCGGATGACACAGCCGCGTTTAACTTTGGCGCGTTCTCGTCCGCGCTCTTAGCGGCTTCCTCGGCGGTTGTCACTTCGTAGGGGATTCTCACGCCTCTCACTAACAGCCGGTGGCTGTTAATTCCGTAAGGGGTACAGGTAAACAGCGTCATGTACTCCTCTCCCGGCACCGGGTCCAGTGAGGAAAGCTCCGTGGGTTCCACCACCTCAATCTTATCCACCTGATATGCCAGTATCCGGTTCAACACATGGAAGTAAAACACATCTCCCATCTGAACCTGGTCCAAATCGGTAAACATCTTGGCCGAAGGCAGTCCCCGGTGAGCTGAAATCACACTGTGGGTTCCCTCCCCTCCCACCGGCAGAGCCGAGCCATACAGATGACCGGCGCCTTTTTTCAGGGTCGCAGCTGAGGTTCCATGGTAAACAGGAAGGTAAACATCGATCACCGGAATGTCAATATAACCCATCAGGCCATTCACATTCAACAGGCTGTTATATTCCATATCATCCAGATAGGGTTCCACGGTACCGGTTTGAAATGGGTCGGTGGAAAGCGTATCGGACAATGTTTTGTTAAATGCCTCCGCCTCGGCTATCATGGCATTCATAGCCGTCTCATCGGTCTCCTTCACCTGTTTCTGGTATCCTTTGATGGAGGAGGCTGACTGAATCTGATGAACCGCGTCGCTGATCGACGGATAGGCAAAGATTCCCCCTCCCGCTATCAGCAGCAGGAGGGCAAGAATCAAAATTCCTTTTTTCTTCATAAGAGTTTCCTTACTGTCATTCTATTTGTTACTGATTCGTTTCTTTTTCTTTGATGCTTCCCATACGGTCCCCATGCAGACGCCAGCCATCAAAAGCAGTGACATGATCATAAGCGCCGCTCCACCTCTGTGGAAGATTCCCGTACCGATGCCGCCCGTCTCCGGTAAAAAGAAACTGCTTCTGGCATTGGTAAATGTGCAGTAATAATGGATGCCCTTTTTTGTCGTCTCCACGAAAGCCTGTGGCGGATTCTCCGGATTGAACAAGATGCTGTCCTTACCGTTTCCGCTGTTCACCTTGCCGTCAAAATCGGTAACCGTAACGTAATAGCCATCTGCTTTGACTTCTTTTATGCGGTAACCGTGGCCAGCTAAAACTGTGAATTCTGCCGTCTGCCCATGAGACAGGGTGAATCTTCCGTCTTCGTCACTGGATTCGGCTGTCGCTTGGCCATCTTCCGTTATCCGATTAAATGACATTCCGGACACATTCTGCCACTTCCCGGACACATATTCCTCAATGCTGAATGTGAACTGGTTCCCAGCTTCCTTGTCTGAATCCAGTTTGCTCTCCACCTTTTTCGTGACAGAAAGCTTCGCTGTGGGAATCTCAACTCCTACTTTGAGCGGTTCCACCGTAATCGTAGCACTATTGGCAGAGTCCTTCGCTTTGTAGGCATATCCGAAGGTATTCCACGCAATCAACTGCGTATCCAGATTTAAATCCTTCGCCTCAGGAAGTTTGGCCATAAATGTCAACACAATTGTGTCGCCCACCTTTACTTCATTCATCGCTTCATCAGAGATTTCCACCCGCAGACTGTCGGCGCCTTCCGGCGTTGCACGCCAGCCATCCGTGTACCCTGGCTCCCAATCAGACTGTGGAAGGGCCGAACCCTTACCAAAGTTCTTGCTCCAATCGGTATAAGTCACCAGAATATTGTCTTTGCTTATCTCTTTCCTCGTTCCGTCTGCTTTTTTCACGCTGACTGTTACATCAGGAGTATCGGCAAAGCGAACCGCGAAATCAGAATTTCTCTTCATGTTGTTTACGACACCGGTATCATTGATGGCCGGAAGCCGGTCTACAATCACCATATCCTTGATTCCACCGGTTACCTGGCTCTTCACGTTCAGCGTATACTTCACTTCGCTTCCCGCGTCGGCTATCACCGTATTGTTTCCCTGGTCTTTTCCGGAAGCGGTCTGCGTATGGTCGTTGAAGGTACCTGTGATTTCTTTCCAGGCTTCCGTCTGCCTGTCGTTCAGGAAAATGTCTACCGAGGCTTCCGCATGTACTGCATAAGCATAGCCATCCTCGTCTTTGACCAGTGTTCCGGCGCATGCTTCCTCAAAGGCGGCGCCATGAGGGATTAACTCTGCCTGATTGACATAGGTTCCGTATTTGGCGCCATCCTGGCCACCTTTCGTTCCAACCTGTACCGTCATCTTCCCTTTCACCGGGATGGACAGGTTCACTGATGTCTGCTGGGGCTCCCCTTCCGCTCCCGTAATCAGGTACTGGCCATCGCTCTGCTTCTCCACCTTCCAGCTGACAATTTGTCTTCCGTCGGCTCCGGTCTCCGTCATCGGTAATGGGAGGGAGACTTTTGCACCTGAAGCATTGGCTATATAGTTGCTGGCGGTATCACCTTCATTATAGCATAAGTCCAGAGGAAGGATATCTTTAATCGTGTAATTTTCGATTGGTCCCTTTGTGATATAGGAGTTGGTTCCATTATGGAGGGTCATGTTCCAGCGCAGCTCATGATTAGGAGCAATACCGACATTGTTTCCACCTTCCACATAGTCATACCATTTCCCTAAGGCCTCGTACTGTGTCAATTTCTTCTCAATACCCGGTGTGTAGATGCCTGTTGTGACAACGTCTGCCGTCGCCGTGATAATCTTATGCTGTTCGTCGGAATAACTTCTGCCGCCTACGACCTTGGTTAAGTCGCTCACCGGCTTCTCCGTTTCGATGTCCGTAATGGCCGCCTGATCTACAATAACTCCGGTTTTGTTGGTCAGGATAACTCCACTGTCAAAATTACCGGTTACCTGTGCAATGATGCCGTACACCGCACTCTTACCCGCTCCAATCTCCACAATATCGGCGATGCCATCACCCAGATTTTGTGTATAAAGTCTGGCTCTGTATACCGTATTGCTGACTAAATTGCCACCGTTTCCGTGTTTTACCGATGCCACCGCATTGTTATTCCATCCGGAACCGGTTGCATCATCATAGAACAGCCAGCTGGTATTTCCACTGTTTAAAGTTTTGGCATACGGACCTAAATTCAACGTATCCGTCTCATCCATCACTCCAGGCACTCTCGGATTTGACACATTACCCGCTCCATTAAATGCGTAGAATTGTCTGAATGTCATTCCCTCCGGCAGCCAGTCCTCAATCTCATAGATTCTTAAAGGCTCATCCCCTTCATTGTGAATCGTGATTCGATAGAATACATAATCGCCTGTTCCCACCTTCAGCGGAACTTCATCCGGGACATAACCGGAAGATTCCGTGCCGAGAACCGGATTGTTCCATTTGGCTTTCTTTAAATAGCTCTGGTTGTTCTTCGTCTCGAACTCTCTGGCTACCGCATACACTTCTTTCTCAATCGATGCCTTCTGCACATCATGATTGATTGCGATGGAAGCCGACGCCGTAACCGTATACTCCTTATCCCCATGGTTCAGCACGGCCTGGGCTTTGTTCTCCACAAACTGATTCTTCGCGTCATCGGGAATCACCAGATAGATGCGGAAATCTGCTGCCTCCGCCGCATTTAACTCTACCGGTAAATCAAGGGCCATTTTATCCGCTGAGATACCAATCATCTCCCAATTTCCGCCTGGCAGTTTCTTGAATACGGAGCCCTCCTGATGATTCAGGGTAGCCGTTGCATACTGCACGCTGGCTGTTCCGAATAAGTTGGCCACATCATCAGTCAGATTTGCTGTAAAAGCATGCTTTCCATTGTTGGTAAGTTTGATATTGTAGCACACCACATCACCGGCCCGGAATGATACGCTCTGGCTCACCGGATGCAGCAGACTGTTGTCCTCCGTGATCGCCCCCTGGGATCGGTTGATATAATAGGCTTTTTTCTCAATGGAAACGCCTATGGCATATGTTTCCGCATCCGACGGCTGGGTCCATTCTGAGTCCTTGTCACCGCCGCTTGCCTCCGCATGGTTTTTAATCTCGCCGTCCGTATTGACCGTGCCGCTCAATTTCATGGCCGTGCTGCGGTTATTGGGTGACAAGAGAACCCGGGCTGTCACGATAATACCGTTTTTCTGATTGATATTAGACACCTCAAGGGTTCCAGGTTTGGAATCCTTATTTTCATATGTCTTCAGTACTTTGCCATCCCTGTCCGTTATAGTTATCGTCGCCTGGGAAGGGATTTCTGTTATCTTTGTCAGAGTAACCTCTGATGGCCACTCATCCTTTAAGGTAATCCAATGGGAATTTCCCACGCCATCTGCCAGGGAAGCATTCAATGTATAAACCAGACCACCACCCATGGCCGGTGTTTTACCATCTGAGCTTTCTACGTCTTTATCGAACTTTAAGTCCTCCGCCCGCAGGGTGTTTAAGTTTACAAATACCGTAGCATCTCCAAATGCCAGCCGATTGCCGGTAGTTCCGCTTCGGAACAGCTCCGCTTTGTTTAATAGCGTGGTTCCAATCGCACCATTCAGGAAATTTTCTTTCTCCTTCACCTGGGCTTTGAATATAATTGTGGCCTGCCCGCCTGACGGTATTAAGATTTCATCCCATGTCTTGGTGTTATTTTCTGCCTTCACATCCGTATAGCTTTCGCTGCCAAGCTCCGTCCCATTGACAGTCACTTTGATGGTCTCGACACTGTCGGTATCCAGGCCATCTGGCAGGGTATCCGTAATGCGGAACTTCTCACTGATATAACCGCTGTTTTTGGCCGTCAGTTTATAATAAACCCAGGAACCCGGTTCAAACACCTTATTGTCGCCAGTGGCCGCTGTCTTGCACTCCTCATCCGTAAAGGCTGACTTCTGGAGGGAGTACTCTGCCTTTGTGGTCAGGTTTTTCTGCGCCGTGCTGTGGTGATTGGTTAAACCGTCATTGGGTTCCTCCTGTGCGCCTTCCTCGTGCATGATGGAGTAGGCATCGAATTCCACTCTGTTTTTGATGGAAGGTGGATTGTCTGATTCTTCACAGACAATGACGTCCTTCGCATTTTTTATCATATTGCCCAGTCCCAAATATACATTTAAGGTATCTGCTGCAATATCTGCCATATCCCTGGCTTCCAGTCCATTTAATGAATCGTTTTGAACCGTATAGGTCACATCAAATCCGATTACCTGGTTGGTGGATGGGTCATTGTTTAAATAGACTGGCACTGCAATACCCGTATCATTTTTAGCGCCCGGAATTCTAAGGCCCAGCACTTTCGTAACCGTCTTCCCGTTCTTTGCTAAGAACCATTCTCCCTTCAAATAATTGCCGTTTTTCTCCTGCTGCTCTTTCAGTTCATACCCGTTCACATCCAGATAGAAGCCGTCAAACCTCATCACATCATGCATCGTGTATTCTTTTGTATAGAGCAGTCCTGTGTCTTTTGAGTAATTCTTCTGACTGGACAGTTGATAGACGATCTCATCACTCACTCCGGTGCCTGCCGCCAGATTGCCCATGCTGGAAGAACTGTTTTTGGTAACATTCTTCCAGTAAAACTCTGCCGTGCTGGTCACGGTAATCGGTTCGCCCTCGATTAAAACAGAATCATCCCCAGGGCCGCTGCCTTTGTAGCCATCCTCCAGCGCCTGTTTATTTAAAATCCCAGGAGTCGCCGTAATCGTCGAACCGTCGGGAGTGATTCCGTTGTGAAAACGGAATGGCATGGGCAGGTTTGTGATGGCGGTACCACCATTTTTAATTCCGAACACCGCCAGTTTTTCCGATGGTGAGTAGTAGAACACGTTGGTTCCTTCTGTAACCATCACCCAGTCTTCCTGACCGGCCGCTCCCGGATTCTCGCTTGATTCCAGTAAACTCCGAATCTCCTCCCATTCCTCTTTCCTGTCGTTCTCCAGCCGCTCTACCTTCACCGCGGTGCTGGAACTCTCCGGCCCGGTGATTCCTTCATAGTCCTGGCCTTTGTTATCTTTGATGTCAAACTTGATTGTAAAATATGCGCTTGGCGGAAGCTGGTCATCGATAACGCTGTAATCTGCCGCGGCATAGATGATGGCAATGTCCCCGGACGGTACGCTCTCTACCTCCGTAAACACATTAACCTGTGCCACTTTTCCACCGGTATTTCGGCCGTTAGACGCAACTGCCACTCCAAATCCGCCGGCCGGAATCAACATGGCCGGTCCTTCTGCCCTTGTCTCATCCAGGTCATTGATTGCTTCTCCCGGCGTGGCAATTTTCCCTTTCTGCTTCAGCAGGCCGCCCAGCTCTTTCTCTCCCAGTTCATCCCGGAAGAATTCTTCAAAGGTTTCTCCTGTGTATGTAA
>NZ_JBKVCZ010000185.1:0-10981 GCF_046966825.1 Hungatella sp.
CTAAAAAGGCCGATGTATACTCATAAAGTTCTGCTTTGGGATCACTGATCACCATGCTTTCTCCAGATAACGCCATCAGGCAGATAGACTGTAGAACTAGAGTTCTTGTTTTCCCAGAACGAGTGGCCCCAATCGTCAGGGTGTGGCTATCATCTGATATATAGTGAATTTTCTCTTTTCCTCCCTCCTTCTTCATTCCAATTACAATTCCTCCCCGATCCATAAGGCAGTATGGATCGTCTTTTCTGTCCCATTCTAATTGCGGTACTTTTCGAGGTTCCGGCGCTGCCTGTCTTTCGATTGCCGTTTGAAATTGATAATCGACCAGTTCAAAACCTTCCTCTTCTCCTTTCTTTTCGATTGCCTTTTCTCTCGTCTCCTTCTTTTCTATGGGAACGACAACGGGATTCTTTCTTCTGTCCTTTAAATGAACTCCGTTCTCTGTTTCCTGCTTACCATGATTCGGCCCTTTCAAAAAATCGAGTCCTTCATACCCAGTCCTTATCAACTGCTTCACTACCGGATGAGAGGGATCCAGCCAGAACACATCAAATATCTGATCCTTTTCTTTCTCTCTCAGCCACCTGGCTGACCCGTGCTGGTACTGTCCAACTGCCACCGGCGTCTCAATATCCTCCGTTACCTTCACAAGATCGCTCTGATACGACCGGCTGTTTTGAATAAAGAATAGCAAACACGCCAAAAGAATCATACCTTCAAACGCCAGAAACAGAAAACGCTGCTGTCTCTGTTCTGCAAGCCCCGAAAGGCATGCTCCTATTGGCAGTAAAACCAGGGTACGGTACTGGCGAGACATAAGTCCATGCAGTGATGCGGTAAAATATAGGTTGAACAAAGAACCTATTCCAATCAATGCAGTACTTAAAATGATCTTTTCCTTCTGTTTCATAACTCTGGCCCTTCACCTTCGTAAGTTACCCTGTTTCCCTGATTCATTCGAAATTCCGGATAAAGCTGTTGCAGCATTTCTAAAACTTCCGGCCGAACCTCCCCCAGAATCTCTCTCCTGGATACTGCCATACGATCCTCGTCAATTGGATGATACAGATGAACCGTATCACTAAACTTAGCTCCCGGCCCGCAGCCCGGGCCATGACTGGCATACCAGATTTGATTGCGTGGGAAACGGTATTCTGGTTTTAAGCTGTTGTATGATAATACAACCACCCGATTTTCATAGTTTCTATTCTGGCTTTCTTCGAGACAATCTCGTTCTGACAGCAGCTCATTTTCATCTACGCTAATCGGATAAGATTTTATTTCCAATGGCTCCGGCACATAGAACACGGGAATGTTGTACTCCTTTGCAAATGTAATTTCTTCCCGCATTCCCTCACTATGAATCTTTCCCATAATCCAGAGTTCATCTGACTTTTCCAGCATATTGAGCCCCATCTCCAGCCCTGCTTCCCTCTGCTCTGGAATCGTATCAGGATAAAATTGTGCAAAGTAAAGGTGCGGCGCAAATGCAACCACACCCGATTCCAATGCATTTTTACAATATTGTTTTGCAAGTCTGATATTCGTTTCATAATCCCCTCGATAGGGGCTGCATAGGTATACCAACCGCATACGGCACTACCTCCTCTTCGGTGCATAAAAAACAAGAAGTTCCGTCCGGTCTTTTAAAAAGTCAAAATGCAGGTAGTAATCCCGGATCAAATAGTCGCTGTACCGTTTATCAATCGCGTAAAACTTTCGCTCCACGAAATCTACAATTGTTGTATCTGGGATTTCTTCTGCAAGACGATCATTATAGGTATCAAGCAACTGGCTAAGACAATTCTTGCAAAACAGTTTACCTGCCTTCTCTTCTTCCAGATTACTATTTTCCCCTGGCATAACGCTTCCTTTTCCAAATCGCCTTCTTTGATCCGTCGAAACAGCAACCGCACTCCCACCATCTCCTACCGTTATCAAATGATAACTGGAGCCGCTCACTTCTTTTTCTGATTTTCCACCATCGGCATCGCTCAGAATAGGAATATCCAGAATCTGTCCCGTATTCACGTTCATGAATCCAATCGAATCAAACTCACCGTAATGCCCCATCAGCCCTCCATTTCCACATAGATAGCAGCTATTATCAGCTTCCCGCGAAACATCTGTGTTTGCCATTTTTCCAGAACAAGACGTTATAACCAACCAGCTAAGAACAACTACGCCTCCCACCATACCGGCATAGAATCGTCTTTTATGGCTCATATCCATAATCTATATTCTCCCCATAATCATCATCTAACTGTTCCATGGGTTCTGTATCCCGAATCGTCTTCTCTTCCTCATGCCTGTTCAAAAAATCTCCAGGCATACCATTGCTTTCCGGTATCTGCTCGGCTTCCGGCACGATTTTATTAAAGGCGTGTCGATACGCAGGATAGCATGTACATAACGTGGATATTAAATCAATCTCCGACGCAATACAGTCCTGGCATTCATGGAAGATTCCCTTTAACTCATAAAGAGGAATGGCGCATGAATCAGCGGAATAATACAGATAACCGTTTCGTTCTTCTCCATACTCATATGCCATAGGAGAGAGGAAATTCTCTGCAACTGTTTTTTCAACTGCAAATTCTATGGAATCATTTTCTGTCTGACCCTCCCGATTTACAAAGTATATCCCATTACGAACCTTACAGGCACTTTCTCCTTCTGATGGCGGCGGACATTCTCCAAAGTATTCAGGCAGGCTGATCCGTCCGTGCTGTTTGATTTCTTCCATCTGTTCCACAAGCTGCGCTTCTAAGCGGCGGCTGAATTCCAATCTCTTTTGCAGTATTTCATAAAGAGGAATATCCATGGTATTATCTTTCCCATAGTAAAGATATTCTCCCTCCTCATTTCCAGCTTCGATAGCCTTAGCCGATACCGTCTGATCTGCCTTCTCTTTTCCTATTACGATTCCTTCCCCATGCTCTGCATAGATGTAATACACATTCAAGGCAATCTCGACACATGTATTGATATTGCCCCAAATAGATGCTCCCTGTGGCTGCTGCATACTTTTATACCTCCTGTTTTGATTCGATTTTACCATAATTATAAAGTTGTATCTACCACATGTGTAGATATCTTATATTTTATTCTCTTATCCCACATAATAATAGTGTGGAAAGTGAGGATCATAACATGAAATTAAACGATCATTTAAAGCAACTTCGTACCTCCAAAAATCTCAGTGTTTACAAACTGGCCCGTATGACCGATGTATCGGAAAATCACATTCGTTCCATTGAAAAAGGCAATTCTCAGCCATCCGTCTTTACGTTAGAAAAGCTGCTGACTGCCCTCGGAACAAACCTTGCGGAATTCTTTAACGAAGAACAATCCGTTCTCTACCCCACTGAAATGGAGCAGGAACTGCTTCTGGCAGTTCGACGCTTAGATCCGGAACAGACCAAAGCGTTAATCCAGCTGGCAGCTTTGATGAATCGGGATGAGAAAAATCCGCTTTAACGCTCCAGCATCTGTCCCAGCCCCCAAGCCCCAAACAACTGATTGATTGCAAACGGCCGCTCCGGTTTATGGAGTTCCGGTACAGCCTCCTCAATCTTTTCTATGAGCTTCCCGACCGCTTCCAGTTGTTCGGTCGGGCTTTCCTGATCGTCCATGCGCATATGGATTAAACTGCTGTGCAGAATTTTAAGTTCACTTTCGGTAAATAACTTCTTTTCATCGACAAGACCACTTCTGGTTGCAAAACTCTCGAACGCCTCATCCTTGTTATAAAAATACTGCCGCTGTATAGGCATATTGTTATTTTCTAAATCCTGGCGGTAAGTGGAAAGCACATAGCCGAAAAGCGGGTGATGCTTACAGGCCAGAATCACATTCTCATGTTCATTGATTTTCACCACGCCATTGGCCAGCTTTTCTACCTTATCGTCCTCATAAGGCTGATCAGAACAAATTCCGCATACATCGGCAGTAGCCAGCGCCAGCTGCTCGATTCTTTCTATCAGTTTATCCGGCACTTCCTCGAAAGGATTCTTCATGATCACATCGCCCCTTGTGTAAAAGGCAATCACTTTTCCTCTATGCCGGATATCCACCAGATAATCCGGCGAGCTCGGTTCCTCCACCGTATATCCTTTTTCATTCAGTGTTTTAAAAAAAGCATTGTAGAATTCGACCTTCGACTTCATCGAAAAACCTCCTGACTTTAATGCTCAAATCCCTTATCCTGATTCTTCAAATACCACTCTTTTTGACCTTCTTTGGAAAGCTGGAGTGTCCCCGGTCTTCGTCCGTCTGCAAACTCTTCTTTGGAATCGGCGATGCCCGCAAGCATCTCCAGACTCTCCAATACAATCTGTTCTGCATAAAATGCTTTCCGGTCCTGGATGTACTGCATTGTTCGCATTTCACCCTCTAGCCGGATCACCATGCGCACGCCGCTTAAAACTCGGTTTGCCAGTACCTTCCTTGCTTCTTTCTCATACCCTTCTGCTTTTTGAGCCAGGTAAGCCGTATCTGTAGAATAGAAAGCAGCCTGGCATTTCTTTGTTTCACAGTAGGCTTCCACCGCATCTCGTACTGGTTGAAAATGACTGATCATATCTTCCACTGCCTCATCAACCTGCTGTTTCACTTCTGGTGAAAGCAATTGATAAGTAATTCTTCCATTTTCCGGCATAGCCTGCCGCAGCTTCAGCAAACGACTTCCGAGATCGTTTACTGCTTTTTCTGAAAACGCCACTTCATAGTCCAATTCCTTTTCCAGCGCTTTATTGATCTCCTGATATTTGTTAGGCTTCAATCTGCGCAAGTACCGTTCAAATTCGTCTACCATCTCATCGGTAATCTGTCTCATGGCGCGCAGGTTCTCATCTTTTTTCTGTCCATATAAGCGGATTTTATCGGCAAATGTGTCTTTTATCATCTGCCTGCGTATCGCCGCCGGAATCGCCGGCGGCACATATGGATTCTTCGCCCGAATCGAAGTGTCCCAGAATACCACATGAATATGAGGATGCGTTTTTTCTCCATGAACGGCGCAGGCCCATTGAAGGTGCTCCCTTTTCATCCTGTTTTTTTCTGCAATCGTCAGGATATGATTTTCAATATAGCGCTGCCAGCTTTTCTGATCGTTTAGAAGAAGTTCTTTGGCCGTCTCCTCCGAAAAAGACACCACACTGCGGTACATGGTAATATTCTTTTTAGAATTGGCATAGGCCAGCCTTGCAATCTCTTTCCAGTCTTTAAATTCCTGTATAGGCCCCGGCTGCATCTTACCAAACAATCCGTGACACATCCCTTCATTCTTCAGCACTCTGGGCCGGGTTGCAATGTAACGGATATGAGCGTAATTTGCTTCTGGTGTATCTTTTCGGTTCGGGCTCCGGTGGCGTTGTTTGTAAATTAATATGGAAATAATTCTTCTCCTTCTTTTACAACATTACCGCTTCAAATCCCATCTTACTCCTATCTTTCATGCTCATCATTGGCGATAACTTCATCAGCATAAGACGCATATACATCCTCGCTCATGTTTCTCTCTTCCATACCAGAAAATCCTTGATCCATATGATCCCATGTTTCCTCTCTTTCGCTGACCTGGTAAAAACGCTCATTTTCTCTGTCATACGCATAGACCTGATCGGAAAGAATATCTCCTTCCGGCACGGACTCATCATTCACTGACCTTACCGTGGACTGTAGTTCCTCCACATTTATTTCTCCATCGTCTTTCATCAATAACACTTCGTGAATACTACTGGGTAAAATGAAGTAATTTCCCTGAAATTTATCTCCAATTGTTTTTAAGATATCCGGATAGAGAATTGTTGCAGCACCATTCACGATATTGCTATTGGTGAGATAATAAAAACGTTTTTCCTTCATTTCTTCCGGATATTGCTCAGGTACAGGTTCTGCCCTAAAAAGAAATTGACCAGCATCTGCTATGATAAACGGATATTTCTTCATATTTTGTTCCAAAGCAGCCTGATACAACTGTTCCTCACGAATCCCCCAAATATCCAGCATTTTGTTTGTTACCTTTACGCTTTCAAATCCGTCCCTGTTACTTGCAACCTCAATCCGGTAAACAACTGCAAGATCTGTTTCCGGAATTTTTCTATGTGTGATTACTTGAAGCTGGCTCTGATTCCTTTCTGCATTAAGAATCTGAACAGAAAGCCGCTCCTTGATCCCTTCAAAAGAATTCAAGTTGATTGCTTCCATTTTGTTCAATTGCTTTTCCGATTTTCGCACCGTCGCCGCGATGTCTTTCATAATGGGTTCCATATCTCCCGTACCCATGTAAGCCACATATGCCTTATCCAAAAAGATATTGGTCGAGTATTCTCTATCCGGTTTACTAAGAACCAGAGCGTCCACTTCCTCAAATAATTTATTTTCGGTTTGCTCAATCTTCATGTCGATCTCCGGGTCCATTTCGCCCAAATAGTCCTTGATATGACTCAATATATAACTCTTAAACTCTTCGTAATTCATATAGATACCTCCTGAAATTCGTTTACTCTGGTTATAGTTTATCTGCCAAATGCATCAGAAAATCTGTGTCATATAAAAAGCTGTTGATCTGGAAGTCTTTCTTCTGCATATAATCGACTCCCAGAGCAACAGCTTCTGATACCATATGTTCCATTTCTTCCAGACTCCTCCGGTCTGCAAGATGAATCAATACCTTTACCAGCAGGAAAAACATGGCCGCATTGATTTTCCCTGTTTTCATTAACATTTTAGCCAGACGGTCCGCACTGTGATCACTGATGGCTTTAATATCCTCCACATGATACACTGCTGTGATTTCCTGCCGGATTATTCTGGCAATGAAGTCTACCTGTTCTTCATAACCGTTTACCTTCAGTCCTTCTTCCACAAAGTTCCGGATCAATTCGGAAGTTGTCGTATGTTCCCTGGCTGCCAGCTTGTCCAGTGATTTCAATGTTTCAGTGGGAAAATTCACAGAACGCTTTTGGGTTTTCTGAGTCAATCTTCATCATCTCCTTCCGGAAAAAGATCAAACAGGCATAATTGATCCGGATCCATTCCCCGGCCTCCATTCACCCACCAATCATAGAGTTCCTGTCCCGTTTTCCAGCCATGGCGGCTCGGTGGTTTGTTCTCCACACATTTCTGAAACGCATTAAGATACATACGCTTAAACTCCGGGCTCTTCTCCAGTTCGTACTTATTATCTACCATCGGACAGCCTACACAGCCAATTCTCTTGTGGCCTTCCTGATACAAAGGATTGGTAACAATCTGATATCGGTCAATAAATTCCCACACCTCCGTTGTCGTCCAGTCAATGATCGGATTCACAATTACTTTTCCTTTCACCTGGCAGATTTCCATCAGTTTCCGTTTTGCATCGTTATCATTTTGCAGCTTAATCCGATCCTTCGTAGTCCGCTGGATCTCATAGGCTGCCCGATTCTGTTTTCTCCTGGCGCTTTCCTCCCATCTCACTCCGGTAATAATATACCGGTTGCAATTCTGCGCTTCTTTCAGCACATCACAACACCAGCGCCGGTGACGCAGCGGCGGCCCTTTTAGTGGAATTAATTCCCAAAAGGTGGTCCGCTGTCCTTTATAGATGGGATAGCTGATCGTATAGGAAATTCCCAGCTCCTCCCACCGTTTCTTCTCCCTTCTCACATAATATACGGTTTCCGGATAATCCACCGTCGTATGGTTATGTACTATTTCAAATGGTACACCTGACAAATATGCCAGCTGCTTAATCACATTGGAATCTTTTCCACCACTGTCACACACCACAAAACCTTTCGGGTCATTTAGTAATGCCCGATCAGCTAATACTCGGATTCTTTCAATCGCAACCTCTACTTTATCAACTTCACCAAACAATGTAATATCGTCGAGGATAAAACACCTCTTTCATTGCTCGCTGTCTCTTTTCTTGTCACGAAGTCTCGATATCCTTGAAGTTCCAACCATAACCCGCTATTTATGCGGGAACCCCGTTGCAGGCTTTGCCTGCAAGCTGCTTTGCCGGCGAGTGGAACCCGCCTATTCCTGCCTTAAGCCAAAATCCGAGATTTTGGTCTCAAGTTTTGATGGCCCCAAAGCGGTCCATCATTCGCTGCGCTGCTTTCAAAAGCGGAAAAGAATCTGGTCGGCGCCCTCACCTGTACTCCTCCTCTCTGGTCTTTTCTAGCGCTCATAGTCAATCCCCTCACTTCCGCATAGATTTAACACTGTCTGCTCTGCATGTATTGGGTGATCCTCTGATATCATCCCCTCTTGATACATGGACATCGCCTGGTCTGCCCCAACAATAATATGATCAAGTACCTTTATCCCCAATATATGAAGCGCTTCCTGCAACTGTTTTGTAAGCGCCAGATCCTCTTCACTTGCTTTCAGTGAACTGCTGGGATGGTTATGCGCCAGGACAACAGCCACTGCATCCAACTGAAGAACTCTTTTTACAAGTTCTCTCGAAAAAAACGCAGTCCGGTTCACGGTCCCTTCCGCAACTTTCTCACACGATATCACCCCACCGCCAGAATCAAGATACGCACAAAGAATCATCTCCCGCTCTCTGTAAAACGCCAGTTGCGAGATAAAATATTCTTTAGAAGACTCACACCCACTCAACACCACTCGTTCCCCCCACTCCCTCTTTCTCAAAGACTGATAAGCATTTAAAAATTCTCTCAGCTGAACGATCTTTTTATACTGTGCTTCCGTCACCCCCACCGCCATTGGGTGGTCAACAATATGCAATAAATCAAACTGCTTGGAATACTCCTCTATTTTCCTTTTACTGATACCGGTGATCCGGCTGAATCCATCCATAAAATGTTCCCGGCTGGTTCGGACTGTCTCCATGATACATCCCTTCCATCATATGATTCCAACCTTGCAATCGTCTCCAATTTTCTCTCAGTTTCTACCGACAGCCCCAGCACAGGATATTCCCTGAGCAAAGCAGTGAATGGATACTGTTCTAAAAAAGTCTCCATTTCTGTCTTTTCCTCTTCATCAACCTCCAGTAATAAAATCAGGAGATCGGCCAGCAATATCTCCTTATGCTTTTTCCCTATCTTTGTTTCCCCTGTTCCTCCCATCACCGTTCCATTTCCTCCCCCTTCTTTTCCTCCTGTTCCTGCTCTGGAAAATGGTAGTATTCCATCAGATCCTGGTTAAAATCCTTCAAGTGCGGTGTCTGAATCGCCGTCCAGTAACCCAGTTTCTCATATTTCTTTTTCATTTCTTCCGCTTTTACCTGACCATGATTATGCGGCGTCCCATCCGGCAGATGGCCCTCGCTGTCATTGTCATAGCAGAAAACAATCTCCTTAATCTCCGGATGGTTTTTCAAAAAACGTTCCAATGCGCGATCCGAAAGGCAGCCCTCTGAGATACGGTAATCCTTCGTCCAATCAATCCCAAACCGCTTACACAATGTAGCGTGACTAATGGCATCAATCGGTGCTTCAAACTCGTATACCCGTTTGCTTCTGCCAGGCATAAGAAAACCATAAGTCTTATCAGAATTTTCAACATCCTGTCGGAATCCCCCATGGAGTTTCATTTCCCTCAGAGAACAATAACGGGGCGTATCCTCCTGATCGTAGCCCACGAATGCACAGTTAATATATTTCTTCCCATTGATCTCCTGTCTCACTTGAAAAATCCTGCCCTGATCCATCAACGCATAGACAATATCCTCATCCAGTTTCCGATCGCTTACCAGATATAATGCGGCCCGATTATTATTTCTATCACGGGGCGGCAGAACCATCTTCTTCGTTTTCTCTTTAACGGGTTCCGCAACCGTAAACGTGGAACCGTAAGCGCGGCTTCCCAGGACGCTCTCCATGGCTTCCACCTTGCTCAGTCCAAAGTATTCCATGGCAAATTCAACGATATTTCCATGTTTCCCCGTTGTGAACCAGTGAAATCCACGGCCATGCTTAAATAAATACAACCCACCGCTGTTCTTTACGTGGACCGTATTTGCATCACCCTTTTCAAGAATCAAACCATTTTCTACTGCAAAATCAATGATATTCGTATTGTAAATTTTTTCGACCTCTTCCTTTGTAAATGGCATCGGTTTCTGTTTAGTAACCATGTCAACCTCCTCATTGTTCCATACAATCCTCATAAAAACTCTCTGATTTACTTTCTAGCACTTCATCAACAGGAGTATCTTCGGGCCGCTTATCTTCTTCCATCTGAAATTCAAGTTCCAGAGCCAGATGAACCTGTTCTTTTAATAATTCTCTTAACTTTTCCTCATCTTTAAATGGTTTGGACAACTCCAGCTTTGCAGCCTTTAACTGTTTCTCCAAATCTTCCAGCTTCACTTCCATATCCAGTTTTAGCTCATCCAACCTTCCGATCGTATTCTCAATCCTTGTGATATTTCCCAAACTAGATGGACCTGCGGTAAAACCGTATATGCCTTTTCCAGTCAGTTCAACATTAATGATGCCGCTAATGCCACGAGTCAAAGAGATCGTAAATCCCGCGTAACTTCCAATCACCAAAGTGTCTCCCTCACTTTTTCCCAGTCTCCAAAACAGGAGTTCCAAATGATCACTGGCGTCACTCCTGCCTCTGTGGGCCTTATGCTCTAAAGTCATAGAAAAATCCACTCTCTTGTTTTTGTGATAGCGCTCTACATCGACTCTGTATTTTTCGATCTGATCCCGGCATTTCTCGATTCGGCTTGGATAGCTGAAAATTACATCATTTTGAAGCTCCTGGTGATTGGCTTTCCAGGACGCTTTCAGTGTCTGTAATCGATAGATTTCATTATCTACTTCCATTTTATGTTTCATCCTGGGATCTGCCGCCAGTGTCTTAAACTCTGCATATTGCAGCACCGTTTCATCGATATCCTCACAGCTTCTGGCCGCTGAGCGCCCCGTCATAATCTGGCTGATATACTTTTGCTTCTGCTCTAAAATCTGCCACAGATAAGCGTCAAACGTCTGCTCCGTAATAT
>NZ_JBKVCZ010000186.1:0-10825 GCF_046966825.1 Hungatella sp.
ATTCGCTTCCGGTGCGAAAATCTTTCCTCGTGTGCAGATAGCCTCTCACCATGGCGTTCTGATGGTCCATGGAATGAAAGCCCACCACATGGCCTTCGGACAGCATGCGGTCGATCAGCGCTTCCTCTTTTACCGCCTCTCTGGTCACCACAAAGAAAGCCGCCTTCACCTCCTCCTCCTTTAAAAGGTCGAGGAGCCGCCCGGTATAATCCGGATCGGGACCGTCGTCAAAGGTGAGCATTACCGTCCCGGGAACTCCGGTTCTTCGCAGCACCGCCGGATTTCTGTGTTTATGATACAAGGACGGAATCACGGAATGCACTGCAAATCCGCCGACCAGCAGTCCGAGGGCTGCGGCCAGTCTGCTCCATTTCCATTTTCTGCTCCATTTCATCCCGTACATAACGCTCCTTCCGGTCCTTCGATCAGGGCGAGCACCTGGCCAATTACGGTCTGGTCGTACTCTCTCTTCAAACGGTCTACATTTGCCTTCATGGCGTCCAGAAGCGTATCATCCTGAACGATCTTGCTGATCTCCCGGACACAGTCCATGGGATTTTTCTCCAGTATCATCCCGATACCGCGGCCCACGATAAAGCCTGTGTTGTTGATCTCCTGCTGGAGAAACGGCTCAAATACCAGCAGAGGCGTTCCCGCATGAATCGTCTCAAACAGGGTGATTCCGCCCGGCTTCGAGATCACCACATCGGCCTCCTGCATATAGCGGTACACCTCGTTGGTAAACCCGATCACATCGATATTCTCGTATTTCCCGTGAAGCTTCTTATAGATTTCCTGATTCTTTCCCGTGATCACCGTAACCCGGATGTGACCGGAAGCGTTCAGTTCCTCGTAGAATTCATTGCTTTCAGGCAGAATTCCGAGACCGCCGCCCATGATCAGGATGTGCTTCTTCCCATCCCTCTCTTCCGGCCGCTCTTCCCCGTAATCGAATTCCGGCCTGACCGGGATTCCGTAGACGTAAATCTTCGTTTCCTCTACGCCCTTTTCCGTCAGCTTCGTCCGCACCATGCGGTCGGGAACGAGGTAGCAGTCTGTGGCGCCGTTGATCCACTCGGAATGGCTGCTGATGTCCGTAATGCACGTGATTAACGGCATCCGGCTGCCTGTCACCGCCTTATACCAGGACATGATCTGGGAACAGAGGGGCAGGGTTGAGATGACCGCATCCGGCTGTTCCTCCTCCAGCAAATTTTTTATTTTCTTTAAAAACCATGGAAGAAAAACCGGTTTCAAATCCGGTCCCTTGCGTTCCATATGATTATAATACTTATTATACGTTCCGCTGCAGTGAGTGACCATAACGCCAAAGGCGTGATAAACCTTGTCGGAATAATAAGGCATTGCATACTCAAAAATATCGCGGATCACGATGTCAGCCTCGGGATTCACCCTCGAAACACGCTCTGCCAGCGAAAAAGCGGCAGAATAATGGCCCATACCAAATTTTCCAGTCAAAAAAAGAAGCTTCATATCCGCACCTCATTTCATTCTTCTTTATCCTGGTTTTAGTATGAGCCATAAATCTTTAGAAACGGCTGTAAAATTTCTGAAATTTTCTTCAGAAATTCTTATCATGACTGCTGTTTTTTCTTTTTGAAACAGAAAACTGCTCCTCGTTCCATTCTTTTTCCGGAAGCTTCATCGATGTGTGATAACGATAATCATGGCTTTCGTAAGTAAAGCTGCCTCCCATCTTTTCAATCATCTGTTCCGACGCCTTGACGCCGATTCCGTAGCTTTCCACCTCGATCTCCTCGTCCCGTATGGGATTCTCGATGTTCAGGCAGACGAAGCCGTCTGAAAGCCTGACCTCCACGGACACGATGCCGTCTCTGCGCGCGTATTTTTCGATATTCGTTCCAATATTATTCAGAACGCGTTTTAACTGGACCACATCGGTCTCCACCGCAAACGGCGTCTCAATCTCGTAGCGCACCTCCGTCCGGAAGCCGTGTTCCTCCAGGGACTCCGTCAGATCACCGATCAGCTGCCCGAACAGCTCATTTCCATCGTACTCCTCATTTTTCAGGGAAAAACGGTCTCCTGTGGCATAGGAATAGCTGAATAAATCGTCCATCAGGTTCTTCATATGGTATGCCTGGCGCTTCGCCTTCTCCATATAGAGGACAGACTCATCCGCCGTGCATTTGCCGGCCGTAATCAAATCCAGGTAGAACAGAACCGAAGTGAGCGGTGTCCTGATATCGTGGGACAGGGCTGTCACGATCTCGCTCCGCTCCTTTTCAATCCGGTCCTTTTCCTCGATCTCCTTGTGCAGGCTTTCACTCATCTGGTTGATGCTGTCTGCCAGGGAATAGAGTTCATCCCGGCCTTTTAAGGGAATTTCGTACCCTCTGGAGCCGGTCTCCAGGATGTGGATCCCCTTCTCGATCTGACGGATATACGCCAGCTTTTTCTGAAGCAGCACGAGGAATACCACGACGAAGCAGACCGCGCTCATACCCGCTCCCAGGACGAGAATCAGTGTCCGGAACCTGGCCTCAAAGTAGGCCCGGATCAGGATCTCCCCATCCCCGTCGGCAAACTTCACCGGATAGGTAACTGCTGTCCCGTGGCGGTATAAATACCCGTACTGAAACCCCGGGTGCTCGTCCTTAAGCTCGGTCTTCAGCTTCTCATTATCCCGGTCCATGGTATTATAGTAGATGCGGTCCCGCTGATATACCGTCAGGAACACATACCAGTTCTCGGAATTCCAGTCGCCGATGGTCTCCCCGTCTCCGATCTCCACATGATTTTCCGTGACGAAATCCTGAAATTCCTCTGCCAGAAGCTTCGTATGCCGCTCATAATAGTTCTTCTGGTCCGTCATCATGCCGGCCAGAAGCCCCATGGCGTTCGTCACCGCCACATAGCAGAGAAAGGCGGCCGCCGCTGCGATCACCACATCATACAGCGTGGCAAGGCTTAAACGCGTGGGATTCGCCATTTTCTTAAGGAAATTATTCAATATAATACCCCCGCCCCCACATGGTCTTTATGTATTCCGGATTCTGCGGGTCCTTCTCGATTTTCCTCCGCAGATTCCTGATGTGGACCATCACATTGTTGTTGGCGGAGTAAAAATACGGTTCATTCCAGACGCTCTCATAGATATTCTCCGAGGAAAAGATCTTTCTCCGGTTCTTTAACAGGAGGACGAGAATGCAGTATTCCCTGGAGGTCAGATTCACATCACGGCCTTCCACGGTCACGGTCCGCGTGTCCTGATCCACGGAAAGGTCCCCCAGCACCAGACGGTTGTCCGGCGCAGAGAAGCTCTTTCCCTGGTAAACGAGATACCGCCGCAGAAGCGATTTACATCTGGAAAGAAGCTCCGAATAGGAAAAGGGCTTCGCCAGATAATCGTCTCCTCCCGCCGAGAAGCCCATGGATTTATCGGAATCCTGGGTGCGGGCCGTTAAAAACAGGATGGGCGCCATGGACTTTTTCCTGATCTCGGAGCATGCCACGTAGCCGGACTTGACCGGCATCATCACATCGAGAATAATTAAGTCGATGGTATCGTCCGCCAACATGACCGCTTCCTCCCCGTCTCCCGCCGTCACCACCTCGTACCCTTCTCCGGTCAGAAGTATCTGCAGAATCTCGATGATCTCCTCGCTGTCATCCGCAATCAATATTCGCTGTGCCATCGCGCAGACCTCCTTTCCCGATCCGCCGCTTACTGCACGGCAATGTGGCACATCTTCATCGCGTTTAAGGCATTTTCATGGCTCTCCGGCGAGACTCCCGCACAGCATGAGGAATCCACGAGAACCGGAACCTCCGGGATCGCCGCCTTCACCAGCAGCGCGTTGGAGATGACGCAGATATCCGTACAGACTCCGATCAACATGACAGACTCATACGGCCGTTCCTGAACGTATTCCATGAGGGCGGTGCTTCCAAAGGTATTCTTCTCAAACCGCTTCCCCTGAAATTCCTTTAAGGCGGAATCCAGCTCCCAGCCATCGGTGCCCCTGATACAGTGGGGAACCGGCAGATTCTTTCCTTCCTGGGTCTCCATATACTTTTCATCGTGGGTGTCCAGCGTGAAAATCACATCCTCTCCCGCCGCCTGATACTCCTCGATCATCTTTTTTACATTGGGCACAATCGCCTGCGCCTCGGGACTTCCCAGCGCGCCGTCTATAAAATCCTTCTGCATGTCCACAACAATTAAGAGCTTCATTTGTCAAACCTCCATTTTTACAGATATTTGCTTTAGTTTACCACAATTTAATATCCTTAGGAAGATATTTCCTCGATTTTTCCCGCAGGCCGTAGTATACTGAAATCAGAAACGGCTGCTGCCGTAACGAACCAGAAAGAAGGATATAAGTATGGAAGAGAAAAAAAATCCCTTTGCCTCCCTGTCGGACAAAGAACTGGAGGCCATGTTAAAAAGGCTGGAGGACTCCAACGAGCGCCAGGCCTCCTACGCGAAAAAGCAGTACCGGATGTCCCAGATTACCGCGCTGGCCAGCATTCTGATCCTTGCCATCGTCATCTATACCTCTGCAACCATCATCCCCCGTGTCAACCGGCTTTTCGACGATGTGGAGACGGTGATGGACAGCGTGAACGTAGTGGCAAAAGAGCTGGAGGAGGCGAATTTGGGCCAGATGGTAACGGATATCGACAATCTGGTAACCTCCAGTGACCAGAGCGTGAAGGAAGCCCTCCGGCAGATTAATTCCGTGGATATCAAGACACTCAACCAGGCGATTCAGGACTTATCCAACTTAATCAGCCCGCTGGCGCGCTTTTTCGGAAAATAGAGGAAATACGAAGGAATTTAAAAATAGTTGTGTAAAGCAAAAATGAAAATGTCCTGAAAAAAGTGCATTATTAGCACCGGCGCCGCCGGTGCTTTTTTCTGTTTTAATAGCGATTGGCAGAGAGCTCCATTTCGATCCGATGTGGCTGTTTTTGAGCAAACCTTATAAACGTGCTGCGTCTCCATGGATGGCTCATAGGGGGAATATAGCGTTTCTTTGGTTTTTCCCTGGGGATTTCAGGTGCAAATGCCCGGGAGGTTTTCTCGTACTCGGGGACTTCTTCCAGCACCAGCACGGTATTCTCGTTGACAATGCAGAACAGCTGCCCATCAAATGCCTGGATTACCATAACCTTTGTCCCTTTCAGGTAATGTACCTGCCTTCCACTTTTATCTAACATACGATAATGGGTTTTATCCTTTTGAATGCAATGGCCGGCATCCACCACCCGTTCGGTGAGAATGGCAAGGGTCAGGTTGATTTTTTCCTGATCGGGTTGCTTTTCAAAGACAGATTTGATACCATTAAGGGGAAGAGCAAACTCAGCGTTATATTTGGCGATATAGGAACGAAGAAATTCGTTAGCTGCGTTGATCTCTGTAATGCCTGCCAGTCGTAACTCGACTGGCAGTCTTGATTGTAAGGTCTTAAACATACGCTCCACACGCGATTTTGCCTGTGGAATACTGCTGCATTCCAGCTCTACACCGAATTGCTTACAGGAATAAGCAAACTGCGTGTAGGTATCCTCTGCCAGTTCGGTACGGTTCTTCTGCCTGTATTCAAAAACGGTTCTGCGGTCTGTGAAAAAGCCATAAGGAATGCCATACGCAGTGAGTATCTGATGAAACAGGTGGTAGTAGGCATTCAGGGTTTCCTGTGTATCAAAATACGCAGCTGTAATCCGGCCGGTGCAGTCATCTACAGCGATGTGGAGATGTGTGACAGAACCACCGAACCATTCATGAGGAGAAGCATCCATCTGTTCCTGTTCGCCAAAGAAAGCCTTCCGTGGTTTTCGTGTATGTGCATCTTCCACAGCAACGAGATTTTTTTGGATTTCGACGGCTTCTTTGTGGGAAGCCGTCTTTTGTACCGCCTTTAAATGAGCAGAAATACGTTTCTGCTTTGCTTTTGTAACCATAGGGGATAAGATGTAATGTTCTTCCAATATCGATTGAATTGTGGTTGTAGAAACAAGAATGCCTTCCCGCTCCGCAAGCAGCTGCGTAAAATGAGTAAAATTGGCATCAAAGTATTGTTCCTGATAAAGAGAGACGATACGTTTTCTGATATCCTCAGAGAGAGCTGTGGCTGGTTTGCGCCCCCTGTTGCCATGAACAAAGAAAGCTTTTCCCTGTTCTTTATATCCTTTCATCATACGGTTAATCTGCCGTCTGGAAACAGACAGTTTCAGAGCGGCGTTATCCTTATTCCCGCTGGTTTCCACAAGTTTCTTAATAATCTCGTATTTTTCCTGTTCCTTCATCCGAAGTTTAATCTCCTTAATTGTCCTGAACCTCCTGCGTTATAAGCTGTGAGGTTATTATAATACAATTTGAGGACATTTTCATTTGTGGTTACTTAGGACATTATCATATTTGGTTTATAAATACGAAGGAATTTAAAAATAGTTGTTGACAAATCCACTTTGACGCCTTAATATAATAAGCAATAAAATAAACCGTTGAAAAAGAGGAGTAAGCTATCCCGCAATATTTCAGAGAGTCGCCGCCGGTGTGAGTGCGATATAGAGCAGACAGCTGAATGGACTTTTGAGGGCGGTCCTGAACCATCAGGTAAGTAGGGACCGACGGAGACCACAACCGTTATCTTCGTGGCATATATGTTAGTATATGAAAAGCGGACTTCTATGGAAGTCAATTTGAGTGGCACCGCGGATTTGTTAATTCGTCTCAAGTATGTTTTTAAAACGTACTTGGGACTTTTTTATGTTTAAATTAAAATATATGATCCATGAGGAGGAAACAATTATGAAAAAATCAATGAAAGCAATCTTACTCGCAGCGATGACGGTAACCGCACTCGCGGGCTGTTCTTCCAAACCGGCGGATCCGACGACCGCCGCCACCGAGGCTGTGACGACCACTGCCGCCGATTCCGCGGCCGACACCGCCGCCGATACGACAGCCGCAGAAGGCGCCGATTCCGAAGACGGCAAGTCCTACACCATCGGCATCGGCCAGTTCGCGGAGCACGGCTCTCTGGACAACTGCCGCGAAGGCTTTTTACAGGGACTGGCAGACGAGGGAATCATCGAAGGCCAGAACTTAACCATTCTCTACGAAAATGCACAGGCGGACGGCGGAACAGCCAGCCAGATTATCAATAATTTCATCTCCAAAAAAGCCGATTTAATCTGCGCCATTGCGACTCCGATTGCACAGGCTGCCTACGGCGGAGCGAAGAAAGACAACGTTCCTGTCATCTACACGGCTGTAACCGATCCGGTTGCCGCGGCGCTTGCAAACGAAGACGGAACACCTGTCGGCGAAGTAACCGGCACCAGCGACAAGCTTCCGGTAGAGAAGCAGTTAGAGATGATCCGGAAGATTCTTCCGGACGCGAAGAAGATCGGCATTCTCTACAGCACCAGCGAAGTAAACTCCGAAACCGCCATCGCCGAATACAAGGCCGCAGCTCCAGATTACGGATTTGAGATCGTGGAAGGCGCAGTAACCTCCACCGCCGATATTCCGCTGGCTGCCGACAGCATTCTAGAAAAAGTGGACTGCTTAAACAACTTAACCGACAACACAGTCGTAAGCTCTCTCCCGATGATCTTAGACAAAGCCTCCAAGAAAAACATTCCGGTATTCGGAAGCGAGGTGGAGCAGGTCAAGATCGGCTGCCTGGCTTCCATGGGTCTCGATTACGTAGATTTAGGAATTCAGACAGGTAAAATGGCCGCCAAAGTGTTAAAGGGCGAAAAGAAGGCCAGCGAGATGAACTTCGAGGTGATCGAGGAAGCGGCATTCTACGGCAACAGCAAGGTGGCCGGGAACCTGGGCATCACACTTCCGCAGGAATTAACGGATTCCGCGGCTGCTATCTTTGACGAAATTACACAGTAATATACTACTTCTCCTGGAGGAAAGCTATCATGTCAATCATACTTGGCGTTTTTGAAGAAGGCCTGGTCTATGCCATCATGGCACTGGGCGTCTATATCACATATAAGATTCTGGACTTTCCGGACTTATCCGTGGACGGAACATTTCCGCTTGGCGGAGCCGTAACGGTCACACTGATACTGGCCGGGGTTAATCCGGTACTCACGCTGTTCGCCGCATTTGCGGCCGGCGTCCTGGCCGGATGCGTGACGGGGTTCATTCACGTAAAATTAAAGGTCCGGGACCTGCTGTCAGGTATCATTGTCATGACCGCCCTCTACTCCGTCAACTTAAGAGTTGCGGGTAAATCTAACGTACCGATCTTTAACAGCGATTCGATCTTTGAAAATGAATTTGTAAGCCGTATTTTTCCGGCCAGCATCAGTAATTTCACCGTCGTGATCATTCTCGCCGTGATCGTAATCCTGGTAAAGCTTTTGCTGGACCTCTATTTAAAGACACGGTCCGGCTACCTGCTCCGGGCAGTCGGCGACAACGACACGCTGGTTACCTCTCTTGCCAAAGACAAGGGTATGGTAAAAATCGTGGGGCTGGCGATTGCCAACGGCCTGGCCGCTCTGGCCGGGTCCGTCTACTGCCAGCAGAAGGGCTTTTTTGAGATCAGCATGGGTACCGGCACCATCGTCATCGGCCTGGCAAATGTTATCATCGGTACGAAGCTGTTCAAACGTGTGGGCTTTGTCAAATCCACAACGGCTGTCGTCATCGGCTCCATCATTTACAAGGGCTGCGTCTCTCTCGCTATCTATATGGGCATGGAGGCCTCCGATTTGAAACTGATTACGGCCGCGCTGTTCCTCGTCATACTCGTACTCAGCAACGGCAGGGAAAAGAAGGTGAAGAGTCATGCTTGAATTAAAACAGATCAATAAATACTACAATCAGGGAACCGTCAACGAGATGTGCCTCTTCGAGGACTTCAGCCTGACCATCAAGGACCGCCAGTTCGTCTCCGTGGTCGGAAGCAACGGCTCCGGCAAGACTTCCATGTTAAATATCATCTGCGGAAGCATTCCGTTGGACAGCGGACGCATCATCATCGGCGGGAAAGATATCACCAGCATGCCCGAATACAAGCGTCAGCGCCGCATCGGCCGCGTTTACCAGAATCCGGCCATGGGAACGTGTCCGCATATGACAATCCTGGAGAATATGGCTCTGGCCGACAACAAAGGCAAGCCCTTCAATCTCCTTCCGGGTACGAACCGCCAGCGAATCAATTACTATAAGGAACAGCTTCATTCTCTCGGACTGGGTCTGGAAGATAAGCTGCATGTAAAGGTCGGCGTACTCTCCGGCGGCCAGCGCCAGGCCATGGCGCTCTTAATGTCCACCATGACTCCCATCGAGTTTCTGATTCTCGATGAGCATACAGCCGCTCTGGACCCTAAGACAGCCGAGGTCATCATGGAGCTGACGGACCAGATCGTAAGGGAAAAGAACTTAACCACGATCATGGTAACCCACAATCTGCGCTACGCCGTGGAGTACGGCGACCGCCTGATCATGATGCATCAGGGCAGCGCCATCATCGACTCTGCAGATGAAGACAAGGCTTCTCTGAAGGTGGACGATATTCTGGACAGATTCAATGAGATCAGCATCGAATGCGGAAACTGATCTCTATTCCAGAAATGACTTTCTTCTAAATAAAAGCTTATCATCACAAAAAAATACCGCTGCCAGAGGAATCTTCTCTTTAAAGAATTCTTCCGGCAGCGGTATTTTCTGTATTTCCTTTTAATCCGGCCTTTCCAGGATCATTATCTCTTCCTCTTCCCCATAGAACGCGATCTGGTTCTTGCCCCGTCCTTTTGCCATATAGAGCGCCTCATCCGCGTGTTTATAGAGTAACTCAAACGTATTCCCGTCACGGGGGCCGAAGGCGATCCCAATGCTGATGGACACGATGCGTTCCTCTCCGTTCAGCGTCAGGGCGTATACCTGGCGGCGTACCTCCTCCGCCCGGAAGCTGGCGCACTCACAGTTCGGTATGTGATCCAGGAATACGATAAACTCATCGCCTCCGAACCGGGCAATAAAATCGTCCGACCGGAACGCACCCGAGAGAATCCGCGCCATCTTCTTTAAGACCGCGTCCCCCTCCTGATGGCCGTATTTGTCATTGATCTCCTTGAAGCCGTCTAAATCCAGCATGATCAGACAGGACAGGCTGTCCTCATTTTTCAGAGCCTGCTCCACCTTCTCTTCAATATTCCTTCTGTTGTAGAGACCTGTCAGCGGATCCCGCTCTGAAGAATACATCAGCTCCATCTTCCGCTTCGTCTCCTCATCCACATCCCGCACATAGGCGAACGCCACCGGATTTCCCGAGACCGGCTCCGTCAGCAGGGAAATCGTACACGTCATCCATTTATAGTCCTCCGAGCCCGGATACGTCGCGCGAAACAGCTCCTTTTGCTCCCTCTCTCCGGTATAATAAGCTGCCAGCATCCGGTTGGCCTGCATCTGCCCGGCGATCCTGTCATGATCCGCCGGATGGATGTAGCGGCACATATTCTCGATGAACCTTCCGCTGTACAGAAAGCCCTTGCCGCCTTCCAGCCAGTCTTTTCCATGAATGGTGCAGGCCATCACCTGCTGCCTCACGAGGTCCACGGACCACATGGCGACCGCCTCCGAGAGAAGCGCCGCACGGTACTGCTCCTCCTGGGCGAAACGCCTCCGGATCCGCCGTTCCTCCGTAATGTCCTCCAGCGTTCCGATAGCCTTGGCCACCTCGCCCTTACCGCCTCTCACCGGAGTCACGGACAGCCGGAAATACGTGTCCTCCGAAAAGGAGGTTCCGCCCGCAAATTCCAGCGGCCCCGGTTCCCTGCCCTCGGCGATCCTCTTTAAGAT
>NZ_JBKVCZ010000187.1:0-10678 GCF_046966825.1 Hungatella sp.
TGGTAGAAGAGGAGCATGCGGAAGGACTGTATCAGGACGGACGGTTGGTTGGTATTGTCAAGAAGGCCCATGATGTGGATATCAACTTATCTGCTCATGTCATGCTGGAAAATCTGGTATCCAAAGCCTCCAGTGTCCTTGCCCTCCTCCATCTGCTTCGGGTGACCGGGGTAGATGCGGATGAAATCCAGTATGTCATTGACTGCAGTGAGGAAGCCTGCGGCGATATGAACCAGCGCGGCGGAGGAAACTTTGCCAAGGCGGCAGCCGAGACAGCCGGTTTATCGGAGGCAACCGGCTGTGATGTCAGAGGATTCTGTGCCGGTCCGGCCCACGCACTTCTGGATGCGGCGTCATTAGTAAAGGCAGGAACCTTTAAGTATGTGGCAGTAACAGCCGGCGGCTGTACCGCGAAGCTGGGAATGAACGGCAAGGACCATGTGAAAAAAGGTCTTCCGATTCTGGAAGATATGATAGCCGGATTTGCCGCCTTAATCAGCTTGGACGATGGGGAGAGCCCCCAGATCCGAACCGACATCGTGGGACGTCATACGGTGGGGACCGGTTCCTCCCCTCAGGCAGTCATCGGCTCCCTGGTCATGAATCCCCTTGACGAGGCAGGCTTAAGACTCCAGGATATTGACCGGTTTGCGCCGGAGATGCAGAATCCGGATATCACAAAGCCAGCGGGTGCAGGGGATGTGCCGGAAGCCAACTACAAGATGATTGCAGCCCTTGGGGTAAAACGCGGGGAGTTGGAGCGTTCTGAGATTTCGGATTTTGTGAAATTACACGGAATGACCGGCTGGGCTCCGACCCAGGGACATATCCCCTCCGGCGTGCCATACTTAGGAATGTGCCGGGAAGAAATCCTCCGCGGTGATATTGAGAGAGCGATGATTATCGGAAAAGGAAGTTTGTTCCTTGGCCGTATGACGAATCTGTTTGACGGAGTATCCTTTGTAATCCAGGCAAACCATCCGGAAGCAGCGGCTGTTCCTTCAGGCACACCGCTAAAACAGGAAAAAGAATTCGTGATTGGTATTGCAGCCGAAGATACGGAATACGGGAAGGAAAATGTCCTGGAGGCAATGAAGCTTGCTAAGGCAAAGGGATATTCCTGTGTGCTTGTGGAAGGGGAAGACAGCCATAAAAAGATGGAATCCATGTTAAAGAGTGGAGAGATTGACGGGGCTGTCACCATGCATTACCCATTCCCAATCGGCGTATCAACGGTTGGCCGCGTCCCGACTCCCGGAAAAGGAAAGGAAATCTATATGGCCTCCACCACCGGTACTTCCGATACGGACCGCGTCTGCAGCCTTGTAAAAAATACCGTGTGTGGAATCATTGCCGCCAAGGCCGCCGGGGTGGAGGAGCCTACTGTGGGAATCCTTAACATTGACGGTGCAAGGCAGGCGGAGAAGGCATTGGTACAGCTTAAAGAACAGGGATTTGATTTTAAGCTTGCCATGTCCTCCAGGAAAAATGACGAGAATATCATGCGTGGAAATGACTTATTGATGGGTTCCGCCGATGTGATGGTCATGGATTCCCTGACAGGAAACCTGATGATGAAGGTATTCTCGGCTTCCGGTACAGGCGGAAGCTATGAAGCAGTCGGCTCCGGGTATGGACCTGGAATCGGTGAGAATTATGATAAACTGATCATGATTGTCTCCAGAGCCAGCGGCGCTCCGGTCATTGCAGGGGCAGTGGAATATGCGAACCAGCTGTTGAAAAACGGATGGCAGCAGATTGCCAGGGCCGAATTTAAAAAAGCCAATAAGGCAGGGCTGAAGGCAATCCTTGAAAGCTGTAAATCTTCCGGAAAAAGTTCCGATGGGAAGAAAGAAGCCGTAAAAGCGCCTCAGGCGGAAGTTGTGACAGCACAGATTGCCGGGATTGAAGTCATGGACTTAGATGATGCCGTAGCTGTATTATGGCAGGCCGGCATTTATGCAGAGTCCGGCATGGGCTGTACCGGTCCGATCGTGCTGGTGAATGATGGAAAGCTGGAGCAGGCAAGGGAGTTACTCTCAAAAGCCGGATATATCAGCTGAGAAGCTTTTTTGTAAGAAACAAAACCCCGGAGCCATCTCTTGATTAAGAGGCTCCGGAGTATCTTGGGAGCAGATAGGTAGCTGGTGTGCCTCCCGGTCTTCAAAACCGGTGTGGAGGGTTAGAAGCCCCCCGGGTGGGTTCGATTCCCACCTCTCCCGTTCCCGCTGATAAAAAGAGCGGAGGGATTTTTGCGTATGGTTTTATCTATATTGGGGAGCAGATAGGTAGCTGGTGTGCCTCCCGGTCTTCAAAACCGGTGTGGGGGGTTAGAAGCCTCCCGGGTGGGTTCGATTCCCACCTCTCCCGTTTCTGGTAAATAATGTTCAGGAGGAGTGCAGGAAGATGGACAGACAGGAAGTGTTGAAACAGATACCCAAAGTGGATGAACTGTTAAAGGATGAGCGGTTAGCGGAACTGGAAAAGGAAGTGGCGAGAAGGCTGATTGTGGAGGCTGTCAGGGAGGAACTGGATTCCCTGAGGGCTTATGTAAAATCAGCAGACGCAGGAGAATTAAAGTTCTGCCCGGAGGGGCTGATGGAGCGGATTCTTGGACGTGTGGAAAAGAAGCGTGCATTCCATCTTGTGAAAGCGGTCAATGCAACCGGTGTCGTGCTTCATACAAACCTTGGGAGGGCCAGGCTGTCCGGGGCGGCCTGCGAACATGTCTTAAGGACGGCCATGAACTATTCCAATCTGGAGTATGACTTGGAAAAGGGCAGCCGTGGCTCCCGGCATGACCATGTGGAACGGATCATATGTAAAATTACCGGTGCAGAGGCGGCTATGGTTGTAAATAACAACGCAGCCGCTACAATTTTATGTCTTTCCTCCATTGCCTCCGGTAAGGAGGTGGTGGTTTCCAGAGGGGAACTGGTGGAAATCGGAGGCTCCTTCCGGGTGACGGAAATCATGGAACAGAGCGGCGCCGTGCTGCGGGAGACCGGAACAACCAATAAGACAAATCCGCAGGATTATGAGCGGGCAATCGTCCCGGAGCAGACGGCGGCCCTGATGAAAGTACATACCAGTAATTTCAGAATCGTAGGGTTTACAGAGGAGGTTTCCCTGGAGTCCATGGCTGAGCTGGGAAGGAAATACAATCTTCCCGTTATTTATGATATGGGGAATGGGCTGATGATTGATTTGAAAGCTTACGGGATTGATGAGCCTACCGTGGCAGATGCCCTGAAATCCGGTGTGGATGTCCTGATGTTCAGCGGGGATAAACTGTTGGGAGGACCCCAGGGCGGTATCATCATTGGAAAAAAGAAGTGGATAGACCAGATGAAGGCACATCCCCTGGCAAGGGCATTCCGGGTAGACAAGATGACCCTTGCTGCTATGGAAAGTACATTTTTCGAATATCTTGATGAAAAACGGGCCGTTGAACAGATTCCTACACTGCATATGCTTACATTAAGCCGTGAGGAGCTGCGGGCACGGGCGGAAGGGCTTAAAAATGCGCTGACATCCGTAACGACCGGTTTTCAAATCAACACAGAAGAATGTGAGGAGCAGGTTGGAGGCGGGGCAGCCCCTCTTGCCAGGCTGAAGGGCTATGGAATCTCTGTTTACAGCGAGCGGTTCCGGGCAGAGGATATGGGGAGGGCGCTCAGGGGTGGCCCGGTACCCATTATTGTCCGGGTATTCCAGGACCGGGTCCATTTAGATATGAGGACCATATGGAACGATGAGGAAGCATTGATTGTGCAGGCGTTTGCAGAACTGGAAAAAGGTGATGGAAGAAGATGAGGAATATCATAGTCGGGACTGCAGGACATGTGGACCATGGAAAGACATGCCTGATTAAGGCATTGACGGGAGTCAATACAGACCGGTTGAAGGAAGAACAGAAACGCGGAATTACCATTGAGCTGGGGTTTGCCCAGCTGGAACATGAGGAGGGACTCCGCATTGGGATTATAGACGTGCCGGGACATGAGAAATTCGTAAAAAACATGCTGGCAGGGATTGGGGGGATTGACCTGGTGCTGCTGGTAGTGGCAGCCGATGAGGGAATCATGCCCCAGACCAGGGAGCATTTTTCCATACTGAAACTGTTAAGGATACAGAAAGGGATTGTGGTAATCACAAAATCCGATCTGGTTGATGCAGAGTGGATGGAACTGGTGAAAGAGGATGTCGGTGAAATGGTGGCGGACACGTTCTTGGAGGGAGCGCCTGTCATCGAAGTATCCTCTTATACAGGGCAGAACATAGAGAAGCTGAAGGATTTGATTGTGGAAATGGCAGGCGATGGACTGACCGGAAAAAACCAGGAGGTACCTTTCCGCCTTCCGGTTGACCGTGTCTTCTCCATGAGCGGTTTCGGAACGGTAGCAACAGGCACACTGATGGAGGGGAGCTGCAGGGTTGGAGATGAGATACAGTTATATCCTACAGAAACCACGGTCAAAATCCGTGGGCTGCAGACCCATGGTGAAACTACGGAGGAAGCTGCGGCAGGGCAGAGGACAGCCATTAACTTAGCCAATATAAAGAAAGAGGATATTGAAAGAGGAATGGTCCTGGCAGAAAAAGGATCCATGTACTGTACCAGGGCACTGGATGTAACCCTGGAAATCCTGGAAGAAAGCCCGAGGCTGTTGAAGAACCGGAGCAAGGTCCATGTCAGCATCGGTTCGGCGGAAAAAATAGCAAAGGTGGTACTGGCCGATAAAGAAGAATTGGAGCCGGGAGAGACCGGTTATGCACAGCTGCGTTTTATGGAGGAAGTGGCTGTTAAGAGAGGGGACCGTTTCATCATCCGCTTCTACTCACCGGTTGAGACCATCGGAGGAGGGCAGGTGCTGGATGGATGTCCGGCGGTCCGGAGAAGAAAGGGCGGGGAATTTTTAAAAGCTTGTGCCAGGAAAGCGATGGAGCTTCCAGAAGATGCGGCAGTCCAGATGATTTTAGAAGCGGGACCGAAATTCATGACCCGAAAAGAACTGGAACTTCGTATGGGCCAGACATCTTGCGTCCTGTCAGGACTGTTGAAAAGGGTGTTGGAAGAAAAGCGTATCATTGAAATCGCTAAGGATACCTATATGCACCGGGACTTTGCTGATTCTGCCGTGAAAGTGTCGGATGATATCCTGATGGAATTCCATAAAACAAATCCGATTCTTCCGGGAATCGGAAAAGAAGAGATGAGAAGCAGGCTGTCTGCAGCACTCCGTCTGACCGAGGGGGCTGCGGACAGTATATGCAGATATCTGGTGCGGGAATCTCATATGAAGGAAAGCAGTAACCTGTTTTTGGCCCCGGGACATCAGGTGCAGTATTCCGATGAACAGAAAGTGCTGAAGCAGGAACTGGAGGATAAGTTTCTGGCAGACGCATTCGGAATGCTGTCCATGGAAGAAATCATGAATTCATACAAAAATAAGAAACTTGTAAAACAGATGGTGGAGGAACTGGCGGGTGAAGGCATGCTTGTAAAGCTGAAGTATCCGTATTATATCCATCACGGCTGTTGGATTAAAGCATTGAAGGCATTACAGGAATACAAGGAAAAACAGGAGGAGATTATCCTGGGGGAATTCCGCGACAGGCTTATGGTTTCCAGGAAATATGCAGTGATAATCCTGGAAAACTTTGATGATAAAAAACTGACCAGAAAAAATGGTGACAGCAGGATATGCCTGTAAATCATGTCAGAAAGGGGGGAAAAGAAATGGCTGGAATGAAAGATGTAAAACTGACAAAGCTTGCTAAGAACGCGGGCTGAGCGGCAAAATTAGGTCCTGAGACCCTTGCCCAGGTTCTGGGTAAGCTGCCAAGTTTTTATGATGAAAACCTGCTTGTGGGAGTGGAAACTTCAGATGATGCTGCTATCTACAGGATAACAGATGAAATTGCAATGATTCAGACCGTGGATTTCTTTACTCCGATTGTGGATGATCCATTTTTATTCGGACAGATTGCAGCAGCCAATTCATTAAGTGATATCTATGCCATGGGAGGAATTCCGAAACTGGCCTTAAACGTGGTCGGATTTCCAAACTGTCTGGATCCGGGAATCCTGGGGGATATCCTGGCGGGAGGCGCCAGTAAGGTGAAAGAGGCTGGGGCCGTCCTTGCCGGAGGCCATTCCGTCCAGGATGAGGAACCCAAATATGGGCTCTGCGTGACCGGTTTTGTGCATCCGGAGAAAATCTGGAAAAATTATGGAGCCATACCGGGTGATGTACTCATTTTAACAAAGCCGTTAGGGAATGGAATCATCAATACGGCTTTGAAAGCGGAGGTGGCGTCAGCAGGCGCGGTTGCTGCGGCGCAGGAAGCAATGGTCCAGCTTAACAGTAAGGCCAGGATGATTCTGGAGCGCTATCCGGTGCATGCATGCACGGATGTGACGGGGTTTGGTCTGATGGGACATGGCGTGGAGATGGCGGAAGGAAGCCAGGTTTCATTAATCATTGACGCCGGACAGATACAGTATCTGCCGGATGCCCTGGAATATGCACAGATGGGACTGGTTCCCGCAGGAGCTTATAAAAACCGTAACTATTTTGGTAAAAAAGTAGACTTGAACGGCTGTAAAGAGGCTTATGCAGATATCATGTTTGACCCTCAGACTTCCGGGGGACTGCTGGTCAGTGTTGCCAGGGAATCGGCGTTTCGGATTCTGAAAGAGTTCGAACAGGAAGGTATGAGCGGATATGTCTCTGCTGTGGGATATGTGTCAGCAGAGGAAGACAGGAGCATCATTATAATATAAAAAGAATAGGGGATACAGTTATGAAAGAGTTAAGTACAAGAACGAAATTGGCTGCAGCGGGACTTGCCGCAGGTGTAATCGCGGTCATCCTGGCAATGACAGGAAATCCGGCTAATATGGCAATCTGTGTTGCCTGCTTTATCCGGGACACGGCAGGAGCCATGAAGTTCCATACTGCCGCGGTGGTCCAGTATGCAAGACCTGAGATTGTGGGAATTATCATAGGAGCGTTTCTTATATCCATTATGACAAAGGAATACCGTTCCTCGGCCGGTTCATCGCCTATGATCCGTTTCCTTCTGGGGATGGCAATCATGATTGGGTCCTTAATTTTTCTCGGCTGTCCGCTTCGTATGGTCATCCGCATGTCTGCAGGTGATTTGAATGCGTATGTGGCGCTGATTGGCTTCACGCTGGGAGTAGCCAGTGGAACGGCTGCTTTAAAGAAAGGCTTTAGCCTTGGACGTGCATATGAAACAAAGGCGGTCAGCGGTATGGTGCTTCCGGCAGTCATGGCAGTCATATTGATTCTTTCTGTCGGAACGGGTTTGTTTGCAGTCAGTGAAAAAGGTCCGGGAAGCATGCATGCACCGGTCCTGATTGCACTTGGCGGCGGTCTGGTATTTGGCGCGCTGGCCCAGAAGTCCCGTATGTGCTTTGCCGGCAGTATCCGGGATGTCATCCTGATGAAAAACTTTGACCTGCTTTCCGTCATCGGCGGCCTGTTCGTGGTCATGCTGGTTTATAATCTGATAAGCGGTAACTTCAACCTGTCATTTGCCGGGCAGCCGGTTGCACATGCTGAACATTTCTGGAATGCGGCCGGGATGTATGTGGTAGGATTCGCAGCAGTGCTGGCAGGCGGCTGTCCTTTAAGGCAGCTGGTCCTGGCCGGACAGGGTTCCTCTGATGCGGCAGTGACATTTCTTGGACTATTTGTCGGCGCGGCTCTATGCCATAACTTTGGGCTGGCGGCCAGCGGGGATGGAACCACCCTGAATGGACGGATCGCGTGCATTATTTGTATCATTGTCGTTTTCGGTATTGCAGTGGCTGGATGCCGTAAGAAAAATTAGCCATTGTACAGGGAGGATTTTTATGGGGAATGTGACCGTCTGGACAAGGCAGGTCCCGGAAGTGCTGAAAGAATTGATGGAGACGGGATATTACTGTGTAAAGGAAGAGTATATCAGGAAGAAAAATGATACCATTGCGGATTATTATCTGAAACTGTACCGGTGGTATACAACAGAAAGCCGCCGCTATCTTTCGATACCTCAGGACCTGCAGTTTCCAATCTGGTTTTCGCTTTCTGATGAATTTATGCTGCAAAAATCTCCGGGAAACGTGATATTCAAAATGGAGGTGCCGGAGGAGAAACTCCTGAAGATTGATATCAAGAGATGGGAATACCGGGGGAATGCCATGTATGTGCCGGTTGATGATGAAGACCGGTGCCGGTTCAACACAGAGTTGGAACGTTATGGAATCAGTGATGAGACGGCGCTGACAGAACCGGGCAAAGGGAACTTTTACCCGCTGCTTCGGCGTGAAATCATACAAAGCTGGGAACGGGTATTTACCATGCCGCCCGCGGCCAATCAAACAGGGTATGCAACTGCGTGGGAACTGAAGCGGGAATGGCTTCAGGAGGTAATCGCCGATGAGTAAAGAAAATCAGGTAACTGTTTGGAGCGGACAGAAGCAGGTTGTCATGGATACCCTGAAACGGACAGGCCGCTATGTCTCAAAGAGGGAATACGTGGAGCAGAAATATAGGGACACGGCGTGGTGTTTTAAGCAGGCGTATCAATTCCTTGTGGAGAAAGGCAGGGAGAGAGTCCCTATGCCGGAAGGCGCGGAGTATCCCATCTGGGTATACGGACAGAAGCACCATATCTTTCCGGATTATGATATGACCTGCCTGAAGCTTGAGGTGCCTGAAGCGGAGCTGTTACTATTTGATACCCGCAAATGGAACAAAATACTGAATCTTGATTACCTTAGCCTGGACCAGAATGATGAAACGGAGTTTGGGCAATGGCTGGAACGGCGAGGTGTCAGCCACTGCCTGGATATTTTTAGAACCCCTCATTATCCCATTGAAAAGAAAAAAATCATGGAAAGCTGGAGCAGGTTATTCGATGATAATAACAAGGATGCTTCCTATGTGCAGGGTATGGTATGGGAAATCAAGAGGGAATGGATCTGTGAAGAGTATAAATATGGAGGCGCAAAATGAGAGAACTGGATGCAAGAGGACTGGCATGTCCGGAACCTGTTTTACTGGTAATGAATGAATTGAAAAATGAAGAGTTCCCATTCCGTGTGCTGGTAAGTGAACCACATCAAAAGGATAATGTTGTAAAACTGGTTACAAACAGGGGACTGAAAGCCAGGGCACAGGCAAGCGGTTCAGAGTTTGAGATTTACGTAGAAAAATAACAGATATAGGAGTGGACAGAATATGTATAGAATCAGAAGGGCGGATCAACTGGCGGATAAAATATTCCTGATGGATGTGGAAGCTCCGCGTGTGGCAAAGAACTGTGAACCTGGTGAGTTCGTCATTGTAAAGATAGATGAAAAGGGAGAACGTATCCCACTGACAATCTGTGACTACGACAGGGCAGAAGGAACGGTCACCATTGTCTTCCAGATTGTGGGGGCTTCTACGGAGCGGATGTCCCATTTAAAGACCGGCGATGAATTCCAGGATTTGGTCGGCCCGCTGGGCCAAGCCTCTGAGTTTGTTAAGGAAGATTTGGCGGAATTGAAAAAGAGAAAATACCTGTTTGTAGCAGGCGGCGTTGGTACTGCACCGGTCTATCCACAGGTGAAATGGCTGAAAGAACACGGTATAGAAGCAGATGTCATTGTAGGAGCCAAGAGCCACGACCTTCTGATATTGGAAAATGAGATGAAAGCTGTATCCGGAAATCTGTATATTACCACAGATGACGGCTCCTATGTCCGCAAGGGGATGGTTACCGACGTAATCGTAGATTTGGTAGTCAGTCAGGGAAAGCAATATGATGTCTGTGTGGCAATCGGACCGATGATTATGATGAAATTCGTCTGTAAACTAACAAAGGAACTTGAAATTCCGACCATTGTCAGTATGAATCCCGTAATGGTAGACGGAACAGGAATGTGCGGAGCCTGCCGTCTGACTGTAGGGGACGAAGTGAAATTTGCCTGTGTGGATGGACCGGAGTTTGACGGGCATCTGGTGAATTTTGATGAGGCAATGAAGCGGCAGCAGCTTTATAAAACGGAGGAGGGGCGCGCAATGCTGAAAGCAGCGGAAGGCGATACCCATCACGGCGGCTGTGGAAACTGCAATTAATCGGGAGGAACAGACATGGATATGTTAAAAAAAGTACCGGTCCGCGAACAGGACCCGAAGGTAAGGGCAGCAAATTTTAAGGAAGTCTGCCTGGGATATGATATGGAAGATGCGATGGACGAAGCATCCAGATGTCTGAAATGTAAAAATGCAAAATGTATGACCGGCTGCTCGGTATCCATTGATATTCCTGGATTTATTAAGGAAGTGGAGGAAGGGGATTTCGAGGAAGCGGCAAAGATCATCGCAAGATCATCTGCTCTTCCGGCAGTTTGCGGCCGTGTATGTCCACAGGAAAGCCAGTGCGAAGGCGTCTGTATCCGCGGTATCAAGGGGGAACCGGTTTCCATCGGGAAGCTGGAACGCTTTGTGGCGGATTGGTCCAGGGAGCATGGTTTTGTGCCGGAGGCCCCGGCAGTAAAGAACGGAAAAAAAGTTGCCGTGATTGGTTCCGGCCCTGCCGGTCTCACCTGTGCGGGAGATTTGGCAAAGCTGGGATATGATGTGACAATTTTTGAGGCACTGCATGAGCCTGGAGG
>NZ_JBKVCZ010000188.1:0-10507 GCF_046966825.1 Hungatella sp.
TTCTCGTTGTCCCCATGGTGTCAACCTCGGCACTGGCAAGAAAATTACCGCTGTATACAAGGGCGGCCGCGATAACTTCCCCCGCCGACTCCCCCGCATCCGGTCTCAGCAGAGCCAGAAATGGGTTAAACTGATGGCTGCTGTGGCCTCTCATGCTGTGAACCGACTGTAGTCCCTGGTGCAGCGGATGGAAGTCGGGATAACGCTCCCGCCCCCAGGCGCCGGCCAGATCGAGCATCGTATAGCGGCTGTCCGGCAGATCGAGGCTCAGACTCATGGCCTGCTCCAGCCGGATTCCCTGACACCCCTCCAGACATTCAAACCGGGCATTTCTGGCAACCACCGGAAAATCACTGTAAATAGTATAACTCAGCACCAGCCGCACGCGGATCAGGCTGTCCTCTAAATACAGCTCCAGAGAACAGGCTTCCCCATCATCCTCCACATACGTGGCCGGAAGTCCCTCAAGCGGCTTTTTTCCTGCAAAGATGCGGTGCCCTGTATAGGTAAATCCGGTTATACGGCTTCCATTTCCGCAGGTAATGGAGTAAGCCGGATAACGCATATCCCCCGTTCCGTACACCGGATACTCCAGCCGCACATGCTCCCTGGAAAATGTATTATCGCCCTCAAAAGGACACGGCGCCATATCTCTCACCGCATATTCCAGCATATGGCCATAGTCTTCCCTGTCGCGAATCCTTTTTCCATAGTACAGCTGCCCGACAGAGCGGTCAGGCAGAAGTTTCATAATATAACTGATTTCCCGGTTATAAAGGTGGAACTCTTCCGTTCTCTCGTGAAAAACAATAGCCATATCCTGTAATCCCCCTCTTTCGTCACTCTGTCACAGACAGGACAGCGCATGTTCCAAATCCGCCTTCAATACGTCTGCGCCTTCCAGTCCGCAGTGAATTCGCAGTACGTTCTGATCCGCTCCCAAAAACTGGCACGCCTCCTCATCCTGTCTCGCGTGCGGCATACAGACAAGACTCTCAAAACCGCCCCAGGAAACGCCGATCTTAAACAGCTTAAGCCGCTTTGCCACTTCCTTGGCCTGCTCTGTGCTGCCTTCTATCTCAAAACTCAACAGCCCCGTATTTCCGCTCTGCTGCCGCTTCATCAGCTCATACTGCGAATGGGACAAAAGTCCCGGATAATAGACCTTTCTCACCTTCGGATGGTTCTCTAAGAACGCCGCTATATCCATGGCCGTCGCCTGATGGCGTTCCACACGCACCTCCATCGTCCGCAGACCGCGTATGATCAGCCACGCCTCCATCGGACCGATGATTCCGCCAAAGAGCTCCCTCTGCTGTCTCAGGCGCGCCATGAGCTCCTCGTCCTTCACGGCGAGTACACCTCCGATAATATCGCTGTGTCCGCCCATATACTTGGAGGTGGTGTGCATCACAATATCAGCCCCCAGCTCCAGCGGCTTCTGGTAAATCGGCGTACAGAAGCTGTTGTCAATATAGACGTAAGCGTGGTGTTTCCTCGCTGTCCTGGACACCGCCTGAATGTCCTGAAGGGACAGTACGACAGAAGAAGGGCTCTCCAGGATAATCAGATCCGTCTGATCCGTGACGGCATTTTCAAATTCCTCCGGCTCATCCCCTTTTACATAGGTGACGCTCATATCCAGGTGTTCCCTGCAGTATTCATTGAGAAATGTCTTTAATGGTCCATACGCGTTCCGAATACAGACCACATGGCTCTTTGTTTTACAGACAGTGAGAACCGCCGTCGTAGCCGCCGCCATGCCCGAGGCAAACGCCAGCGCGCCGGTCCCGTGCTCCAGAGCCGCCACCTTGTCCTCCAGAATCCGCACCGTCGGATTCTGCACCCGCCCATAGCAGTATGTATGTTTGTCCGTCTTGTCACTGTCATAGTAATCATCAATGGTCTCAAATACATTGAGTGAGTTCATAAAAATCGGAGGAACAACGGCATTATAATAATGCTCATATTCCTCCCCATAATGGGCTGTCACCAGCTTATCACTTTTTAAATACTCCGATTGATCTGTCATCTCATATCCCCTTTCCAACACCTATATGCTATGTGATAGGTTTACACAGGGGAGCACGAATCTCCTTCTTTGCCGCCCCCTGAAGCCTTATCCGATTTCCATTACCGCTGTTGTCTGATATCTCTGTAAACTGCCTCTAAAAGCTTGTCATTGATGGACTGGGCCTTCCTTACATTCTTTTCACAGATGGCCTCATAAAGTTCCTCATGGAGCGGGATACTCTCCAGAAACGGGTCCTCCATATTAAGAGGGAACTCCCAGAACTTCTCCATCACATTGTTTAAGGACAGGATTAGCTGATACATCACCTGGTTATGGCAGAGACGGTAGATGGTATAGTGGAATTTCTTGTCCTCAGCCGTCTGCTGCAGGCCCCTCCGGTATTTGCTCATCAGAATATCCTTAATTTCTCCCAGCTCCTTTAACTCCTCGTCGGTGATGGTGTGGATCAGCATCCGCAGAATCTCCCGTTCCAGAATCTTGCGCACTTCCAGCGCTTCCAGAAGACGTTCCTTTTCCTGTGTGAAATCAATGACCTGTACACCGTCGGCATCCACCAGACCGCCCACATAGGCGCCTTTCCCATTTTGAATCTCCAGAATCCCCCTGGCTTCCAGTGTCTTCATGGCCTCCCTCAGGGAAGTCCTGCTGACCCCCATCATGGCCAGCAGGTTCTCCTGCGAGGGAAGTTTGTCCCCCGGATTTAAATCATGTTCTCTGATATAATCCAGAATAAACCGTATGATCTCGGACTGGAGGGAAGTCCTCTTTATCTTATTAACCATCGTGCTCTCTCTCTTAAAATAATATTTTTTTAACCATATCATAATAAACAGAGACTGTCAATCAACGCCCTTTGCCTGGTTCAAAAGATGGCAGGAAACGTAATGTCCCGCCTCGATTTCCCTAAGCTGCGGTGTCACGCTGCGGCATTGTTCCGTGGCGTATTTACACCGTTTTTCAAATCTGCAGCCCTCCTTGCAGTTGATCGGACTTCCCACCTCGCCCTCCAGCGGAATCAGTGTCTTCGAGCGCTCAAATTCCGGATCCGGTACGGGAATTGCCGACAGCAGTGCCTTCGTATACGGGTGCTGCGGATTCCGGTACAGCTCCGCGCTGGATGCCAGCTCCACGATATGTCCCATGTACATGACGCCCACCCGGTCGGATATGTGTTTCACCATGGATAAATCATGGGCAATAAAGAGGTACGTCAGCCCCAGCTCCTTCTGAAGGCGCACCAGCAAATTGACCACCTGAGCCTGGATCGACACATCGAGAGCCGATATGGGTTCATCACAGACGATAAACTTCGGGTCCACGGCCAGCGCCCTGGCAATGCCGATTCTCTGACGCTGTCCGCCGGAGAATTCGTGAGGGAAGCGGTTCGCATGTTCCTTGTTGAGCCCCACCAGGCTTAACAGCTCATGCACCCGCTCCATCCGCTCCTTACCCGGATATAAATCATGGTTCTTCATTCCCTCCGCCACGATGTCGCCCACCGTCATTCGCGGGTCCAGGGAGGCGTAAGGATCCTGGAAGATGATCTGGGCGTTCTTTTTAAACCATTTTATCTCATCCTTCGTCTTTAACTGGCTCACATCTCTTCCGTCGAACTCGATAGTCCCCGAGGTGGCCGGATACAGCTTTACGACGGTTCGTCCGCAGGTCGTCTTGCCGCATCCCGACTCCCCCACCAGCCCCAGGGTCTCCCCAGCGCAGATGTCGAAGGACACGTCATCCACCGCCTTTAAAATCCCCTTTTTCCGCACCGGAAAATACTTCTTCAAATGTTCCACATGGACCATGGGTTTCTGATTATCTTTATCCATCCCTGTCATGATTCAAAAACCCTCCTTATATCATCGTAATCGAATGCCTCCCTGGCCATCGGATGATGGAGCCAGCAGGCTGCCTTATGGGTATCTGACACCTCCGTATATTCCGGCGGCGCCTGACGGCAGATTTCCATGCAGTACTTGCACCTTGTGGCAAATCCGCAGCCCTTCGGCGGCGAGATGAGATCCGGCGGCGTCCCCGGAATTACCTCCAGCTGCGCCTTGTTCTCCACATTCAGCCTGGGTACCGCGTTTAACAGGGCATTGGTGTACGGGTGCTGCGGCGCATTGAAAATGTCGAAGACATTGCCATATTCCACAATGCATCCCGCATACATAACCGCGATCGTATCCGCCATACCGGCTACAACTCCCAGATCGTGGGTAATCATGATAACCGATGTATTGTTAGCTTTCTGTATCTCCTTCAGCAGTCCGATGATCTGCGCCTGAATCGTGACATCCAGCGCCGTAGTCGGCTCATCCGCAATCATCAGCTTCGGATTGCAGGCCAGCGCGATGGCGATTACCACTCTCTGACGCATTCCGCCTGAAAATTCATAGGGATACTGATGCACTCTCTCATCCGGATTGGGAATATCCACCTTTTTAAGCAGCTCCACGGCCCTCTGCATGGCTTCCCGTTTTCCCACCTTCTGGTGTTCCACGATGCTCTCCATGATCTGCCGCCCGATCTTCATGGTCGGATCCAGAGATGTCATGGGATCCTGGAAGATCATGGCCGCATCCTTGCCCCTGTAATCCTGCCACTGTTTTTCCGTAAACCTTAAAATATCCGTGCCTTCAAATAAAATGCTGCTCTCTTTCTTTACCTCTCCCGGGGGTGAGGCGATCAGCCCCATAACCGCCTTGGAAGTCACCGTTTTACCGCTTCCGGACTCCCCGACGATTGCCATGGTCTTTCCGGCGTCCAGCGTAAAATCCACGCCCCGGACCGCCTGTACCTCCCCGGCATATGTATGAAATGAAACCTTTAAATTCTTAACCTCAAGTAATGGTTGACTCATAGGTGATGCCTGCCTTTCCTTTATTATTCACAAACAGTGCTACTGGCGCAGTTTCGGATCAAATGCATCCCTGAGTCCATCGCCCAGCAGGTTAAATGCCAGCATGGTCACAGAGATTGCCAGCGCCGGGAAAATCAGCTCATGAGGATAGTAGGACATCTGCTGCTGGCCCAACGCGGCCATAGCGCCCCAGCTTGTCAGCGGCGGCTGGATTCCCATACCTACGAAGCTTAAAAACGCTTCCGCAAAGATAAAGGATGGTATGGAAAAGGTTGTATTGATAATAATCAGGCTCAATGTATTGGGAAGCAGGTGCGTTACGATGATCTGAAGAGGAGGCGTTCCCAGCGCCCGGGCTGCCAGAACGTATTCGCTCTCCTTCAGCTCCAGCACCTGGCCTCTCACGATTCGCGCCAGATTCGTCCAGCTTGTGATACACAGCGCGATCAATAGGGAGGTCATGCCCTTTCCCAGCACCACGGACATGATAATAACCACCACCATGTACGGCACTCCCACCAGGATTTCCACAATTCTCATCATGATATCATCCACAAGTCCGCCGCAGTACCCGCTGATGCCGCCATATAAAACTCCGATGACGAGTGACACGATCGCGCCCACGATACCAATCGTTAAGGAGATTCTTCCCCCCATCCAGATTCTCGCGAAGATATCCCGTCCCAGATCGTCCAGTCCGAACCAGTGCTGCAAGGAGGGCGTCTGATTCGTAAATTCAATATTCTGCTCATCAAACGGGTGTGGATAAATATACGGCCCTATGGCGCACATCACCAGAATTAACAGGAGCACCACCAGGCTCACCATAGCTACTTTATTCTGTTTTAATCTCCGGACCGCGTCCTGCCAGTAGGAGATACTGGGGCGCACCACGGACTCTGATTTCTGTTCATCCACCCCGACACGCCGGAATAGATCCTTTGTTACTGTCATTTCATTTCCCTGTTCCATGGCTCTCCTCCTTACTTTCCTTCAATGATGCCCTTACGGACTCTCGGGTCAACGATTGCATATAAAATATCCATCACGACAATCGAAAGAATGAAGATGAAGGAAAAGAATATGGTCGTAGCCAGAACCATCGGGTAATCACGGCCATTGACGCTGTCCACGTAGTAACGGCCCAGACCCGGTATGGAGAAAATCCTCTCGATCACGAAGGACCCCGTCACAATTCCCGCCACCTGCGGCGCCACGATCGAGATAATCGGAGTGATGCTGTTGCGGAGCACGTGGCGTGTAATGATTTTCCAGTTGGACAGCCCCTTGGCCTTGGCCAGCAGGATATAGTCAGAGCTCAACACATCCAGCACCGAGGACCGCATAAACCGCGAATACGTAGCCAGGCCGCCGATCGATGCCGCCAGCGTCGGCAGCGCCGTATAACGGAAAATGTCGGGAATCTTCATCCCTGGAGACACCCAGCCGACAATTGGAAAATAATCTCCGCCGCCATATTTCTGGAGCAGGGCGGCAAAAACGAAGCTTGGGATGGATACCCCCACAATTGCGATAAATATCGTAATGAAATCGATCCACGTCCCCCGGTGGAAGGCCGCCAGAATTCCCAGAAGCAGACCGAGAACCAGTCCTAACACCACGGCCTGAATCCCCAGCCTTGCAGAAGCCGGAAAACGGTCCTTAATAATCTGATTCGCAGTAAGGCCCGGAGTCTTATAAGACTCTCCCAATTCTCCGTGAAGAAGATTCTTCAAATAAATAACATACCGTTCCCCCATCGGCTTATCCAACCCCCAGCGGGCCTTTAAGTTCTCCACCACAGCCTCGGGAAGCACCTTGGTGTCCGCCTGCATCGGATCGCCCGGTATGACGCTGACCAGGAAGAAGGTTATTGTCAGAATTACCCAGAGTGTAACAATCATATAACCTATCTTCTTCAAAATATACTTTACCATCTTGAACCTCCCATCCTGTTTCTGATTCATGTGTTTCGTCGTAATCCATCTCTTACTGCATTGCATTAATAACGCACTACGAGTGCTTGATATCCGTGCAGTAATAGTCAGGCGCACAATGCGGGGCAGTAAATACCTGCCCCGCATTGTCAAAGTCCATGTTCCTGTCTCTTAATCCTATTCTACATATGCACTTTTCAGTTCGATTGCCGGGCCGCCGGCTCCATTAATATAGAAGCCCTTCACGCTGCTCTTTGCCACATTCTTGTCGTATGTAAAGGTAATCGGCGCCAGACCACAGTGTTCCACTGTGATAATCTTCTCTGCCTCTGCAAATTTCTCGCCGCGCACCTTCATATCGGATTCCGTCTTGCATGCCTCCACCAGCTCATCGTACTTCGCATCGGAGAAGAATGCCGGGTTGTTGCCGTCGCCGGTCATATAGCACTGCATAAATGTCATCGGATCATTATAGTCAGCGCCCCATCCGGTCTGGCATACCTGATACAGCCCCTTGGATACCTGGTTATTAAAGGATGAGTTGTCGGATGCCGTATCGATCTTAACAATCACGCCAAGCTTTGTCTGCCACTGGTTCTGGTAATACTCTGCCTGAACCTTCGTATCATTATCAGAGTTCTTCTGAAGGAACGTCACAGTAATCTGCTCTCCCTCTTTCCCGATCTCCTTTAAGCCCTCCTCCAGCAGAGCCTTCGGATCCTGAGCCAGAAAATCCTTCATCGGCTCCGGATAGATATCACGGAACAGTTCTTCGCCGATACTTAAACCGTAAGGAATCATGCCGTAAGCAGCCTGGTCCTTCTTCATAACATTTTTAACGAGAGATTCTCTGTCAAGCGCGATGGAAAATGCCATACGGATCTTCTCATTTGTAAAGATTCCATTGGGATCTTCATTGTTAAAGCAGATATAGCTGTATCTCGGCTGCGGTCCCTCTAAGAGCTGGACCTCGCCGCCATCGATTTTAGCCTTTAACGTATCTGCATACTCGCTGCGGACCTTTCTTAAGATATCAAGCTGACCCTGATTAAACATCTGCTCTCTCGTATTTTCGTCCTGCGCCAGCACCATGTTGACGGTTTCCAGCTTTACATTTGCCGCATCCCAGTAATTCGGGTTCTTCTTCAGCACGATCTTTGAACCGCGGACCCACTCTGATGCGTAGAATGGACCTGAGCTGCTGAGTTCCTCTGCCGTCGCACCGTAAGAAGAGTTCTTCTCGCCCTGCGTCTTGGATTCCGGAACCGGAGTCACATTGGCAAATGTCATCAGCTGTAAGAAATATGGAAGCGGTTCTGTCAGGGTGATTTCCAGCGTCTTGTCATCAACCGCCTTCGCCGCTACATCTTCCTTGCTCCCCTTACCCGTATTGAAATCCTCTCCGCCTTTGATGCAGTAGAAGATTCCCGCGTTGTGGCAGTTGACTTCCGGATCAAAAATTCTGCGTATGGAGTTTACATAATCCTGAGCCGTCACGGCCGTACCGTCGGAATACTGATTGTCTCTCAGCTTAAAAGTCCATACCAGTCCGTCATCGGAGGTCTCCCAGCTCTCTGCGCCTCCAGGCGTCACTTTTCCGTCCATCAGACGGATCAGCGTCTCCTGAATCTCCAACACGATTGCATTCTTCTGCTCGTCATCGGAACGGCCCGGATCCAGCGTATCCGGATCACTGAACATTGGAATGGTCACCACCTGTTCCACAGCACCCGCAGGCGCTTCTTCGGCCTTTGTTTCGCCTCCGGCCTTCGTCTCACTGCCCGCTGCAGTCGTCTGTGCACCGGTCGTATCCGGTGTAGATGTCTTGGAGCTGCCGCACGCGGTTAAGGATGCCGCCATCACTGTTGCCAGACATAAAGCTAACCATCTTTTTTTCATAAAATCCTCTCCTTCTCTAAAACATTTTAGGCAAATCTCTCACTACGTATAAATTCATCCAGGGCAACGCTTTCCCCCTCATGAATTCTGGAATATTCAGCCGCCAACGCAATGATATGGCTCTGTATCGACACATCGACGCCGGTTCTTAACTGTCCCTTCGTCTCGCCTTCCTCTACCGCCGCCAGGAAATCGTGGATCAGACGGTTATCACCTCCCGCGTGACCTGATAAATCTCCTGCCGTCGCATTGATATCATAAACCTCCGTCTCTTTTCCAAAATTCGTAACCTTCACAATTCCCGTATGTAAATCACCAATGATATCGCCCATAGTACCCATAACCTTGATATCGCGGCCGCCTCCGCTGGTAAATGCACTCATGGTAAAATTGACCGTCACACCGCCCTCAAATTCCATATTGACCACCTGATGGTCCACCACGTTGTTATCGCAGTGATAGACACAGCGGCCGTAAGGGCCGGTCTTAATCTGGTCATAAATGGCCTCCTCGGTCAGTGTCTGGGAGAGTACGCAGCACGGCCACGCATCGTCACCGGTCAGATTCTTCTCAACAACATTGCGGATTCCAGTGCCTTTATCCGTGATATAGATCTTTTCCGCATCATACGGACAGTTCTCCTTTGCCGCACATCCGTCGAGGCAGCGCATGGCACAGCCGTCCGGAGCCATGGATTCCTTAAATAAATAGGTGGAACCATAGGAAGAAACCCGTTCGCACTTCTTTTCCAGAAGCCACACAAAGATATCCATGTCATGGCAGCATTTTGCAAGAATCATCGGGCTCGTCTCCACAGAGTCGCGCCAGTTGCCCCTTACAAAGCTGTGAGCCTGGTGCCAGTATTTAACGTTCTCAATTCCCTGGACACTGACCACGTCTCCGATCTGTCCGGACTCGATCACCTCTTTTATCTTCGAATAAAATGGAGTATAACGGAGCACATGTCCCACAGCTACCATACGTCCATATTCGTGGGCCGTTTTCTGCAGAAGAAGACACTCCTCCAGGCTTGGGGAAATGGGCTTTTCGCAGAGAATGTGATATCCCTTCTTAATCGCCTCCACCGCCTGGGCCACATGCTGTTTGTCCTGGGTCGCTATCACCAGGATATCGGCGAGCTTCGGCTGTTTCAACAAGTCTTCCACCGTTTCAAAACAATTTTCAGGCGCTACCCCGTACTCTTCCCGGGCCGCCTCCCTCTTTCCGGCAACCGGGTCCGCCACCGCCACTACCTTCATCTCCTCCGGCGCTACAAGCTGATAATGGGCATAGATATCATTTCCCCGATTGCCCAGGCCTGCAATTGCCGCTGTTACTGGTCTCTTCATATTGATGTCCTCCTTGATATGAGCGCCTGACGGATCTTTACAAATCCCACAGGTGCGATACATGCCATCTCCGCTCCTTCTGCCTCTAAACCGGGTACGTAAAAAGGAAAGTAAGAGGATGGCTGATTGACATAATTCATAAGGCTTCATTTTCCGTCCATCCAAAGCCATGCGGGAATCATAAATAACATTGGACCTGTAAGCTATATGCTATATGCTATATGATAGGTTAAAAACTTAAAAAATAAAAAACGACCTCCTCGTTCTCATCTGCTTACATTAAAAATAGCATATTACTCAATATTTGTCAATATATCTATTCTTTTTTAGAACATTTGACGAACCCCTCCCTTATGGAGCCAGCACACAGCGGACTTTTTCACAGCCTGGCCGGAAAAGGGAGAGCGGGCGGCAGGGAGGGAAA
>NZ_JBKVCZ010000189.1:0-10388 GCF_046966825.1 Hungatella sp.
CTAAAAAGGCCGATGTATACTCATAAAGTTCTGCTTTGGGATCACTGATCACCATACTTTCTCCGGATAGCGCCATCAGGCAAATGGATTGTAGAACCAGAGTTCTTGTTTTTCCAGAACGAGTGGCTCCGATCGTCAGGGTATGGCTGTCATCCGATATATAGTGAATCTTCTCTCTTCCCCCTTCCTTTTTCATTCCAATTACTATTCCTCCCCTATCCATAAGGCAGTATGGATCCTCTTTTCTGTCCCATTCTAACTGCGGTACTTTTCGAGGTTCCGGCGCTGCCTGCCTTTCAATCGCCGTTTGAAATTGATAATCGACCAGTTCAAAACCTTCCTCTTCTCCTTTCTTTTCGATTGCCTTTTCTCTCGTCTCCTTCTTTTCTATGGGAACGACAACGGGATTCTTTCTTCTGTCCTTTAAATGAACTCCGTTCTCTGTTTCCTGCTTACCATGATTCGGCCCTTTCAAAAAATCGAGTCCTTCATACCCAGTCCTTATCAACTGCTTCACTACCGGATGAGAGGGATCCAGCCAGAACACATCAAATATCTGATCCTTTTCTTTCTCTCTCAGCCACCTGGCTGACCCGTGCTGGTACTGTCCAACTGCCACCGGCGTCTCAATATCCTCCGTTACCTTCACAAGATCGCTCTGATACGACCGGCTGTTTTGAATAAAGAATAGCAAACACGCCAAAAGAATCATACCTTCAAACGCCAGAAACAGAAAACGCTGCTGTCTCTGTTCTGCAAGCCCCGAAAGGCATGCTCCTATTGGCAGTAAAACCAGGGTACGGTACTGGCGAGACATAAGTCCATGCAGTGATGCGGTAAAATATAGGTTGAACAAAGAACCTATTCCAATCAATGCAGTACTTAAAATGATCTTTTCCTTCTGTTTCATAACTCTGGCCCTTCACCTTCGTAAGTTACCCTGTTTCCCTGATTCATTCGAAATTCCGGATAAAGCTGTTGCAGCATTTCTAAAACTTCCGGCCGAACCTCCCCCAGAATCTCTCTCCTGGATACTGCCATACGATCCTCGTCAATTGGATGATACAGATGAACCGTATCACTGAACTTTGCCCCCGGCCCACAACCTGGGCCATGGCTGGCATACCAAATTTGATTGCGTGGCATACGGTATTCCGGTTTTAAACTGCTGTAAGATAGTACAACCAACCGACTTTCATAGTTTCTATTGTGGCTTTCTTCAATACAATCTCGTTCTGACAGTAGCTCATTTCCATCTATGCTGATCGGATAAGATTTTATTTCCAATGGCTTCGGCACATAAAAAACGGGAATGTTATGCTCCTTTGCAAAATTGATTTCTCCCCGCATTCCCTCACTGTGAATCTTTCCCATAACCCAGAGTTCATCTGACTTTTCCAGCATATTGAGCCCCATCTCCAGCCCAGCTTTCCTCTGCTCTGGAATCGTGTCAGGATAAAATTGTGCAAAGTAAAGGTGCGGCGCAAACGCAACCACACCCGATTCCAATGCATTTTTACAATATTGTTTTGCAAGTCTGATATTCGTTTCATAATCCCCTCGATAGGGGCTGCATAGGTATACCAACCGCATACGGCACTACCTCCTCTTCGGTGCATAAAAAACAAGAAGTTCCGTCCGGTCTTTTAAAAAGTCAAAATGCAGGTAGTAATCCCGGATCAAATAGTCGCTGTACCGTTTATCAATCGCGTAAAACTTTCGCTCCACGAAATCTACAATTGTTGTATCTGGGATTTCTTCTGCAAGACGATCATTATAGGTATCAAGCAACTGGCTAAGACAATTCTTGCAAAACAGTTTACCTGCCTTCTCTTCTTCCAGATTACTATTTTCCCCTGGCATAACGCTTCCTTTTCCAAATCGCCTTCTTTGATCCGTCGAAACAGCAACCGCACTCCCACCATCTCCTACCGTTATCAAATGATAACTGGAGCCGCTCACTTCTTTTTCTGATTTTCCACCATCGGCATCGCTCAGAATAGGAATATCCAGAATCTGTCCCGTATTCACGTTCATGAATCCAATCGAATCAAACTCACCGTAATGCCCCATCAGCCCTCCATTTCCACATAGATAGCAGCTATTATCAGCTTCCCGCGAAACATCTGTGTTTGCCATTTTTCCAGAACAAGACGTTATAACCAACCAGCTAAGAACAACTACGCCTCCCACCATACCGGCATAGAATCGTCTTTTATGGCTCATATCCATAATCTATATTCTCCCCATAATCATCATCTAACTGTTCCATGGGTTCTGTATCCCGAATCGTCTTCTCTTCCTCATGCCTGTTCAAAAAATCTCCAGGCATACCATTGCTTTCCGGTATCTGCTCGGCTTCCGGCACGATTTTATTAAAGGCGTGTCGATACGCAGGATAGCATGTACATAACGTGGATATTAAATCAATCTCCGACGCAATACAGTCCTGGCATTCATGGAAGATTCCCTTTAACTCATAAAGAGGAATGGCGCATGAATCAGCGGAATAATACAGATAACCGTTTCGTTCTTCTCCATACTCATATGCCATAGGAGAGAGGAAATTCTCTGCAACTGTTTTTTCAACTGCAAATTCTATGGAATCATTTTCTGTCTGACCCTCCCGATTTACAAAGTATATCCCATTACGAACCTTACAGGCACTTTCTCCTTCTGATGGCGGCGGACATTCTCCAAAGTATTCAGGCAGGCTGATCCGTCCGTGCTGTTTGATTTCTTCCATCTGTTCCACAAGCTGCGCTTCTAAGCGGCGGCTGAATTCCAATCTCTTTTGCAGTATTTCATAAAGAGGAATATCCATGGTATTATCTTTCCCATAGTAAAGATATTCTCCCTCCTCATTTCCAGCTTCGATAGCCTTAGCCGATACCGTCTGATCTGCCTTCTCTTTTCCTATTACGATTCCTTCCCCATGCTCTGCATAGATGTAATACACATTCAAGGCAATCTCGACACATGTATTGATATTGCCCCAAATAGATGCTCCCTGTGGCTGCTGCATACTTTTATACCTCCTGTTTTGATTCGATTTTACCATAATTATAAAGTTGTATCTACCACATGTGTAGATATCTTATATTTTATTCTCTTATCCCACATAATAATAGTGTGGAAAGTGAGGATCATAACATGAAATTAAACGATCATTTAAAGCAACTTCGTACCTCCAAAAATCTCAGTGTTTACAAACTGGCCCGTATGACCGATGTATCGGAAAATCACATTCGTTCCATTGAAAAAGGCAATTCTCAGCCATCCGTCTTTACGTTAGAAAAGCTGCTGACTGCCCTCGGAACAAACCTTGCGGAATTCTTTAACGAAGAACAATCCGTTCTCTACCCCACTGAAATGGAGCAGGAACTGCTTCTGGCAGTTCGACGCTTAGATCCGGAACAGACCAAAGCGTTAATCCAGCTGGCAGCTTTGATGAATCGGGATGAGAAAAATCCGCTTTAACGCTCCAGCATCTGTCCCAGCCCCCAGGCCCCAAACAATTGATTGATCGCAAAAGGCCGCTCCGGTTTGTGGATTCGACCTTCGACTTCATCGAAAAACCTCCTTACTTTTAATGCTCAAATCCTTTATCCTGATTCTTCAAATACCACTCTTTTTGACCTTCTTTGGAAAGCTGGAGTGTTCCCGACCTTCGCCCTTCTGCAAACTCTTCTTTGGAATCCGTCACCCCTGCAAGTATCTCCAGACTCTCTAATACAATCTGTTCTGCATAAATCGCTTTCCGGTCCTGGATGTACTGCATTGTCCGCATTTCACCCTCCAGCCGGATCACCATGCGCACGCCGCTTAAAACTCGGTTTGCCAGTACCTTCCTGGCTTCTTTCTCATATCCTTCTGCTTTTTGAGCCAAGTATGTTGTATCTGTAGAATAGAAAGCAGCCTGGCCTTTCTTTGCTTCACAGTAGGCTTCCACCGCATCTCTCACCGGTTGACAATGGCGGATCATATCTTCTACTACCGCATCTACCTGCATTTTCGCCTCTGGTGAAAGCAATTGATAGGCAATCCTTCCATTTTCCGGCATGGCTCGCCGCAGCTTCAGCAAACGGCTTCCAAGATCATTTACTGCTTTTTCTGAAAACGCCAATTCACAGTCCAATTCCTTTTCCAGCGCTTTGCTGATCTTTTGATATCTGCCAGGCTTTAATCTGCGCAAATACCGTTCAAATTCGTCTACCATCTCATCGGTAATCTGTCTCATGGCGCGCAGGTTCTCATCTTTTTTCTGTCCATATAAGCGGATTTTATCGGCAAATGTGTCTTTTATCATCTGCCTGCGTATCGCCGCCGGAATCGCCGGCGGCACATATGGATTCTTCGCCCGAATCGAAGTGTCCCAGAATACCACATGAATATGAGGATGCGTTTTTTCTCCATGAACGGCGCAGGCCCATTGAAGGTGCTCCCTTTTCATCCTGTTTTTTTCTGCAATCGTCAGGATATGATTTTCAATATAGCGCTGCCAGCTTTTCTGATCGTTTAGAAGAAGTTCTTTGGCCGTCTCCTCCGAAAAAGACACCACACTGCGGTACATGGTGATATTCTTTTTTGAATTGGCATAGACCAGCCTTGCAATCTCTTTCCAGTCTTTAAATTCCTGGATGGGCCCCGGCTGCATCTTCCCAAACAATCCGTGACACATACCTTCATTCTTCAGTACTCTGGGCCTGGTTGCAATGTAGCGGATATGAGCGTAATTTGCTTCTGGCGTATCTTTTCGGTTCGGGCTCCGGTGGCGTTGTTTGTAAATTAGTATGGAAATAATTCTTCTCCTTCTTTTACAACATTACCGCTTCAAATTCCATCTTACTCCTATCTTTCATGCTCCTCATTGGCGATAACTTCATCAGCATAAGACGCATATACATCCTCGCTCATGTTTCTCTCTTCCATACCAGAAAATCCTTGATCCATATGATCCCATGTTTCCTCTCTTTCGCTGACCTGGTAAAAACGCTCATTTTCTCTGTCATACGCATAGACCTGATCGGAAAGAATATCTCCTTCCGGCACGGACTCATCATTCACTGACCTTACCGTGGACTGTAGTTCCTCCACATTTATTTCTCCATCGTCTTTCATCAATAACACTTCGTGAATACTACTGGGTAAAATGAAGTAATTTCCCTGAAATTTATCTCCAATTGTTTTTAAGATATCCGGATAGAGAATTGTTGCAGCACCATTCACGATATTGCTATTGGTGAGATAATAAAAACGTTTTTCCTTCATTTCTTCCGGATATTGCTCAGGTACAGGTTCTGCCCTAAAAAGAAATTGACCAGCATCTGCTATGATAAACGGATATTTCTTCATATTTTGTTCCAAAGCAGCCTGATACAACTGTTCCTCACGAATCCCCCAAATATCCAGCATTTTGTTTGTTACCTTTACGCTTTCAAATCCGTCCCTGTTACTTGCAACCTCAATCCGGTAAACAACTGCAAGATCTGTTTCCGGAATTTTTCTATGTGTGATTACTTGAAGCTGGCTCTGATTCCTTTCTGCATTAAGAATCTGAACAGAAAGCCGCTCCTTGATCCCTTCAAAAGAATTCAAGTTGATTGCTTCCATTTTGTTCAATTGCTTTTCCGATTTTCGCACCGTCGCCGCGATGTCTTTCATAATGGGTTCCATATCTCCCGTACCCATGTAAGCCACATATGCCTTATCCAAAAAGATATTGGTCGAGTATTCTCTATCCGGTTTACTAAGAACCAGAGCGTCCACTTCCTCAAATAATTTATTTTCGGTTTGCTCAATCTTCATGTCGATCTCTGGGTCCATTTCACCCAAATAGTCCTTGATATGACCCAATACATAACTCTTAAATTCTTCGTAATTCATATAGATCCCTCCTGGAATTCGTTTTTTCTGGTTATAATTTATCTGCCAAATGCATCAGAAAATCGGTATCATACAAAAAGCTGTTGATCTGGAAGTCTTTCTTCTGCATATAATCGACTCCCAGAACAACAGCTTCTGATACCATATGTTCCATTTCCTCCAGACTCCTCCGGTCTGCAAGATGAATCAATACCTTTACCAGCAGGAAAAACATGGCCGCATTGATTTTCCCTGTCTTCATTAACATTTTTGCCAGACGATCTGTACTGTGATCACTGATGGCTTTGATATCCTCCACATGATAGACCGCTGTGATCTCCTGCCGGATTATTCTGGCAATGAAGTCTACCTGTTCTTCATAACCATTTACCTTCAGTCCTTCTTCCACAAAGTTCCGGATTAATTCGGAAGTCGTCGTATGTTCCCTGGCAGCCAGCTTGTCCAGTGTTTTTAATGTTTCCGAGGGAAAATTCACAGAACGCTTTTGGGTTTTCTGATTCAATCTTCATCATCTCCTTCCGGAAAAAGATCAAACAGGCATAATTGATCCGAATCCATTCCCCGGCCTCCATTTACCCACCAATCGTAGAGTTCCTGTCCCGTTTTCCAGCCATGGCGGCTCGGCGGTTTGTTCTCCACACATTTCTGAAATGCATTGAGGTACATGCGTTTAAATTCCGGATTCTTCTCCAGTTCATACTTATTATCTACCATCGGACAGCCCACACAGCCAATTCTCTTGTGCCCTTCCTGATACAAAGGATTGGTAACAATCTGGTATCGGTCAATAAATTCCCACACCTCCGTTGTCGTCCAGTCAATGATCGGATTCACAATTACTTTTCCTTTCACCTGGCAGATTTCCATCAGTTTCCGTTTTGCATCGTTATCATTTTGCAGCTTAATCCGATCCTTCGTAGTCCGCTGGATCTCATAGGCCGCCCGATTCTGTTTTCTCCTGGCGCTTTCCTCCCATCGCACTCCGGTAATAATATACCGGTTGCAGTTCTGCGATTCTTTCGGCACATTACAACACCAGCGCCGGTGACGCAGCGGCGGCCCTTTTAGCGGAATCAATTCCCAAAAGGTGGTCCGCTTTCCTTTATAAGTGGGATAACTGACCGTATAGGAAATTCCCAACTTCTCCCACCGTTTTTTCTCCCTTCTCACGTAATATACGGTTTCCGGATAGTCCACTGTCGTATGGTTATGTACAATTTCAAATGGTACACCTGACAGATATGCCAGCTGCTTAATCACATTGGAATCTTTTCCTCCACTGTCACACACCACAAAACCTCTCGGGTCATTTAGTATTGCCCGATCAGCTAATACTCGGATTCTTTCAATCGCAACCTCTACTTTATCAACTTCACCAAACAATGTAATATCGTCGAGGATAAGACACCTCTTTCATTGCTCGCTGTCTCTTTTCTTGTCATTAAGTCTCGATATCCTTGAAGTTCCAACCATAACCCGCAATTTATACGGGAACCCCGTTGCAGGCTTTGCCTGCAAGCTGTTTTACCGGCGGGTGGAACCCGCCTATTCCTGCCTTAAGCCAAAATCAAAGATTTTGTTCCTAAGTTTTTGATGTCCCGCAAGCGGTCCATCATTCGCTGCGCTGCTTTCAAAAGCGGAAAAGAATATGGTCGGCGCCCTTACCTGTACTCCTCCTCTCCGAGCATTATTCCTAACGCTCATAACCGTTTTCCTCACTTTCGTATAGATTTACCATTGCTATCCCATCTTGAAACTGGTGATCTGCTGGTATGATTCCCTCCTGGTACAAAGAGACTGCCCTGTCTGCTCCAACAATAATATGATCAAATACCTTTATTGCCAATGCACCGAGCGCATCCCTCAATTGATTTGTAATAGCAATATCCTGCTCGCTTGCCTTCAATGAATTCCCCGGGTGGTTATGAGCCAAAACAACTCCTACTGCGTCTAGCTGAAGCACTCTTTTTAAGAGTTCACGGGTAAAAAAAGGTGACCGGTCCACGGTCCCTTCCGCAACTTTTTCGCAGGATATCACCCCACAACCGGAATCAAGATATGCACAAAGGATCATTTCCCGTTCCCTGTAATATGCCAGTTGCGAAATAAAATATTCTTTCGAACGCTCACTGCCACTTAGTATGATCCGTTCCTCCCACTCGATTTTCCTCAACGATTGATATGCATTTAAAAATTCTCTTAGCTGAACGATCTTTTTATACTGCGCTTCCGTCACCCCCGCCGCAATCGGGTGGTCAACGATATGCAATAAATCAAACTGCTTGGAATACTCCTCTATTTTCCTTTTACTGATTCCGGTGATCCGGCTGAATCCGTCCATGAAATGTTCCCGGCTGGTTCGGACTGTCTCCATGATACATCCCTTCCGTCATATGACTCCAACATGGCAATTGCCTCCAATTTTCTCTCAGTCTCTACTGACAGCCCCAGCACAGGATATTCCCTAAGCAAAGCAGTGAATGGATACTTCTCTAAAAAAGTCTCCATTTCTGTCTTTTCTTCTTCATCAACCTCTAGCAGTGAAATCAAGAGATCGGCCAGCAATATCTCCATATGCTTTTTCCCTATCTTTGTTTCCCCTGTTCCTCCCATCACCGTTCCATTTCCTCCCCCTTCTTTTCCTCCTGTTCCTGCTCTGGAAAATGGTAGTATTCCATCAGATCCTGGTTAAAATCCTTCAAGTGCGGTGTCTGAATCGCCGTCCAGTAACCCAGTTTCTCATATTTCTTTTTCATTTCTTCCGCTTTTACCTGACCATGATTATGCGGCGTCCCATCCGGCAGATGGCCCTCGCTGTCATTGTCATAGCAGAAAACAATCTCCTTAATCTCCGGATGGTTTTTCAAAAAACGTTCCAATGCGCGATCCGAAAGGCAGCCCTCTGAGATACGGTAATCCTTCGTCCAATCAATCCCAAACCGCTTACACAATGTAGCGTGACTAATGGCATCAATCGGTGCTTCAAACTCGTATACCCGTTTGCTTCTGCCAGGCATAAGAAAACCATAAGTCTTATCAGAATTTTCAACATCCTGTCGGAATCCCCCATGGAGTTTCATTTCCCTCAGAGAACAATAACGGGGCGTATCCTCCTGATCGTAGCCCACGAATGCACAGTTAATATATTTCTTCCCATTGATCTCCTGTCTCACTTGAAAAATCCTGCCCTGATCCATCAACGCATAGACAATATCCTCATCCAGTTTCCGATCGCTTACCAGATATAATGCGGCCCGATTATTATTTCTATCACGGGGCGGCAGAACCATCTTCTTCGTTTTCTCTTTAACGGGTTCCGCAACCGTAAACGTGGAACCGTAAGCGCGGCTTCCCAGGACGCTCTCCATGGCTTCCACCTTGCTCAGTCCAAAGTATTCCATGGCAAATTCAACGATATTTCCATGTTTCCCCGTTGTGAACCAGTGAAATCCACGGCCATGCTTAAATAAATACAACCCACCGCTGTTCTTTACGTGGACCGTATTTGCATCACCCTTTTCAAGAATCAAACCATTTTCTACTGCAAAATCAATGATATTCGTATTGTAAATTTTTTCGACCTCTTCCTTTGTAAATGGCATCGGTTTCTGTTTAGTAACCATGTCAACCTCCTCATTGTTCCATACAATCCTCATAAAAACTCTCTGATTTACTTTCTAGCACTTCATCAACAGGAGTATCTTCGGGCCGCTTATCTTCTTCCATCTGAAATTCAAGTTCCAGAGCCAGATGAACCTGTTCTTTTAATAATTCTCTTAACTTTTCCTCATCTTTAAATGGTTTGGACAACTCCAGCTTTGCAGCCTTTAACTGTTTCTCCAAATCTTCCAGCTTCACTTCCATATCCAGTTTTAGCTCATCCAACCTTCCGATCGTATTCTCAATCCTTGTGATATTTCCCAAACTAGATGGACCTGCGGTAAAACCGTATATGCCTTTTCCAGTCAGTTCAACATTAATGATGCCGCTAATGCCACGAGTCAAAGAGATCGTAAATCCCGCGTAACTTCCAATCACCAAAGTGTCTCCCTCACTTTTTCCCAGTCTCCAAAACAGGAGTTCCAAATGATCACTGGCGTCACTCCTGCCTCTGTGGGCCTTATGCTCTAAAGTCATAGAAAAATCCACTCTCTTGTTTTTGTGGTAGCGTTCTACATCGACTCTGTATTTTTCAATCTGATCCCGACATTTCTCGATCCGGCTTGGATAACTGAAAATCACATCATTTTGAAGCTCCTGGTGATTGGCTTTCCAGGAGGCTTTCAGTGTCTGTAAGCGATAAATTTCATTATCTACTTCCATTTTATGTTTCATCCTGGGATCTGCAGCCAATGTCTTAAACTCTGCATATTGCAGTACCGTTTCATCGATATCCTCACAGCTTCTGGCCGCTGAGCGTCCCGTCATAATCTGGCTGATATACTTCTGCTTCTGCTCTAAAATCTGCCACAGATAAGCGTCAAACGTCTGCTCCGTAATAT
>NZ_JBKVCZ010000190.1:0-10113 GCF_046966825.1 Hungatella sp.
CTGCGGTACGGTCGCAGACAATCAGATGGGGCTGTGTGGTGCCGCGTATCTCTTTGACAATCTCATTCAGACGGATATCCTGGCCTTCGTTCCCGGCGTTGACCCAGCCGCCATCCAGCCACAGCACGTCTACTTTTCCATAGTTGGAGGTCAGCTCGCGAAGCTGTGCGTGGGTATAATCTACAAATTCCTTCCACAGCTCCGGATGGTCTGTAACGGAATAGTTGATATTTCTGGTGGGCGCGGTGCCGAATGCCTTATGCCAGTAGGCATCGCTGTGCCAGTCCGGCTTGGAGAAGTAGACGGAGATGGCCAGTCCCTGCTTTTTAAATTCCCGGTACAGAGCCCCGGTGATATCGGAATCCGGATGAGAGGAGAAGGGGCAGGAGGGATCTGTTATTTTATAATTGGTGGTCTTCGTATCGAACATGCAGAAGCCATCGTGGTGCTTGGTGGTGAATAAAAGGTACTTAAAGCCGCATTCTTTTGCAAATTCTGCCATGCGGTCCGGGCGGAATTTCACCGGGTTAAAGGTTTTATTGCAGTCGATATACTCCTGCTTGAAGGTCTCTATATCGGTCCAGTCCACATCCCTCTGAGACCAGCTGCCGTCTCCGTCGGAGAGGGGCCACGACTCATAGGTCCCCATCTGGCAGCCAGGCGCCCAGTGCATCATCAGGCCCAGCTTTAATCCCATGAACCATTCGAGATGCTCTTTTACGGCAGGCTCTTTCGGCGCTATGTAGGTCTCTGCCGCCGAATAGCCGTGAATCCCATTCTTTACAATCTCATTCTTAACGATCGTTTTCTTTTCCATATTAAATTTCTCCTTTTATTATAATTTAGCAGCGGAAGCTTCCCTGTATTTAAATTCTGCCCGTGCCGTCAGCCTGTTGTTTTCATCAACGTAGTACTTAAGACCGCTTTCCGGCCCGAAATGAAGGCGTATCCGGTCGTTCACATTGCGGATTCCGAAGCCGTTGGTCACCTTTAAGTTGTTTGTTTTATAAGCCAGATACTCATTGAGCAGATCAGGATCGCAGCCCTGGCCGTTGTCTGATACCTCCAGAATGAAACGGTCCGCCTCATGTGTTACAGAGACCGTGATCTCGATCGCCGTTCCAGTCGGCTGGCCGCCGTAGCGGATGGAATTTTCCACCAGGGGCTGAAGCGCGAATTTTGGAATCAGAGTATCGGCTGAGGCGTCTTTTGAGGGGACGGAAAGCCTGATATCCCCCTGATGCCGGAGCTTGTAGATCGCAATATATTCTCCTATATTGGAAAGCTCTTTCGTTAAGGGAATGAGCTGGTCGGCCTCCATGATGCTGTAGCGCATGAGATTGGCAATGGAGGCGAGGATCTCCGCCAGATCATCCTGATCGCGGGTCAGAGCAATCCAGTTGACCGCATCCATTGCATTGAAGATAAAATGGGGATCGATCTGTGCCTGCAGTTCCTTTAATTCCGAGTTTTTCTGCCTGATTTCCTGCGCCTGGACATCATGAATCAAACGGTTGTTGTTGATAATCAGCTTCGTAAAGCTTTCCTCCAGACTGACGATTTCCCGGTCCTTCGATACGTGAAGGCTCTTTAAGTCAAAGGTTCTCGTATCGGTGATGGAACCGATCACCTCAGAAAGGAGGATAATCGGCCGTGTGATGCGGTCTGAAGCCGTGAAAATAACAGCCATGGCACATAGTGTAATCAGCAGAGAGATCACGGAAAAGCGTACCATGACCGGGCGTACTGTACGATTGATATCGGAGTAGGGCGTAAGCGACAGAAGGGTGATATCCTGATCGGAATCGTCAAAGTTTACCAGGTAAGGCTCCCCGCCGATTACGTGGTGAGAACCGGTTCCGGCCTGGTATAAGGCGGTATTCCCGCTGACCGCTGCAAGTGCCTCTGTGTAGAAGCTGTGATCCGGGCCGCTGGGGCTGGCGTAGAGAAGCTGCCCCTTTTTGTCCAGAAGGGCGTAGCCGCTGTTGGGGGTGGGGGGAATCCCGCCGAAAACAGAATCGATATAGGGCATTTTAATGCTGATGACCATGACGGCCTGCCCATCCTTATAGTATGGTCCAGTATAGCTGGTATTCTGGATTTTCTTGGCAAGGCACAGCTCTCCGGAACTTTCATTATTAAATACGCAGGTGTAATTGGAGGCCTCCAGAGTATTCTTATACCACAGATCGTCCTTCACCAGGGTGTTGGTAAAGATGCTGCTGGCTGTACTGTAGGGATTCGTGCTCAGGGTCCTGGCCTCAAACATCGATGAGATGGGAAGCTGGTCATTGAGGAACAGGGTATAGCGGTAGCTGTTGACATCATGGGACATCGTAAGCAGCGAGTAGTGAGAGAACTGGGACTGCAGGGCGGCGCGGACCTGCAGCTGCTCCATGGGCTCGGTGGACGTGCTGCTGAGCTGGCTGCCGATGGCGCGGTCACTGATAAAATGGATGGTGATCTGTCTCAGATTATTCATAAAATTAGAGGCCAGATGGCGGTTTGCCATGACCTGTGCCTCCTGCCGTTCCACCACTGCGGCCGTTACCGTATTGTGAAAATAAAAGTACATAAATATGTAGAAGGTTAAGAGAAAGAAGAGGATGATAGCCAGAAACAGACCAGATATTTTTTTTCGGATTGCCATGGGACCCCTCCTTCTTTATGTTTTCAGATTCCGGTATTCACTGGGGGTAAAACCCGTCTTTTTCTTGAACAGCTTGGCGAAATATCTGGCGTCCTCGTAGCCTGACATCGCGGATATCTCCCCGATGGAGTAACGGCGGTCGGCCAGCAGACGGCGGGCGTAGTCCATACGCATTGCGGTCACATAGGAAATTAGGTTGGAACCGGTGGCCTGCTTGAACTGGGAGCTTAAGTAGGACAGCGATACGTGCATACTGTCCGCCAGGACGGAGATGTTGAACTCCGGGTCAGAGTAATGTTCACCGATATACTCCTTTGCATAGGTGATAAAGGACTCGCTGTATGCCTGCTTTTTCTGATTCATCCCGGTCAGAACGTCGTAATAGCTGGTAATGATGAAGTTGATCTTTTCCTGGGTGCCCGGAGAGTCCCAGAACTGTTCCATAGCGCGCTCCCGTGAGACGGTAATGACCGTCCGGTTTACATCGATCTGGGAAAAATAGGCGTATAAGTAATTGATCAGCTGGATTCCCAGAGGATTGGCGGAGCTGCTGTGCATGGTGCTAACAAAATAGGAAGAGCGAAAAAACTGATCCAGCGCCTCCATATCCTGATTGTGGAGTATCGTTAATATTTTCTCTTCCAGACCGGAATTCCAGGCGTTTAAGAACCGCTGTTTTCTCTCCTGATTTTCCTCGTAAAACTTAATCAGGAGGTTTTCGATCTGATTGACCTTTTCTCTTGTGATTGGCTTTAAGATGTAGTCTGCAACGTCGTACTTGAGCGCCTGTCTTGCATATTCAAACTCCCCGTGGCCGCTTAAGAGGATCATGCGGGTGGCCGGAGACTGTGCGTGAATCAGCTCCGCCAGCTTCAGTCCGTCCATCCGCGGCATCTTGATATCGGAAATAATGACATCCGGAGGAGTGGCTGCCATATATTCCATCGCCTCCTCCCCGTTGGCAGCAGTTCCGGCAAGCTCACCGTGAAATGCTTCCCAGTGCAGCATGGAGTTTAATCCTCTGACTGCAAAAATCTCGTCGTCAACAAGAAGAACCTTCATAATTGTTTTCCTCACTTTCTATGTAGATGATTATAAAGCATGAAGGTCAGCCGCGCAATCGGTTCGGAGCGTTCCGAAATAAAAGTACACATGAGATAAAAAAAGTCTCCTTGTGGAATGGAATCCGATAAAGGTATAATTATGCCAGAAAACATCAAAGCAAAAAGCGATGCGAAGAAACAGGGGGTAAAAAATGAAAACAAGGCAAAAAAGTGAATGGTTCTATTTTAAGAAAAACCTGCCGCTCACGCTTATGGCCCTGCCGGGGATTATCCTGATGATTTTATTCAAGTATCTGCCATTGTCCGGCATTGTCCTGGCCTTTAAGAAATACAACATTAGAAAAGGGATATTTGGAAGCGAATGGAACGGGCTGGAAAACTTTAAGTTTCTGTTTAAGACCAGCGACGCATGGATCATCACCCGCAACACCATATGTTACAATCTGATTTTTATTGTACTGGATCTGGTGGTAGCGGTTACCGTGGCGATCGTGCTCAATGAACTGTTAAATAAGAGAAGGGCGAAGCTCTTCCAGACGATCTTCATGGCACCTTACTTTCTGTCATGGGTTGTCGTTTCCTTTATTGCGTTTGCATTCTTAAGTGTGGATAACGGATTATTGAACCACATTCTCCGCTTCTTCGGAAAAGATGAGGTCCAGTGGTATACCCAGAAGCAGTACTGGCCGTTTATCCTGGTATTCTGCCAGCTCTGGAAGACCGTGGGCTACTCGACCGTCATGTACTTAGGCTCTCTGGTGGGGATTTCCAATGATTATTACGAAGCGGCCATCATGGATGGGGCGACCAAGTGGCAGCAGATTAAGTATATTACGCTTCCCTGCATGCGTTCCATGATGATTGTACTGACCATACTGGCGATCGGCAAGATGTTCTACTCTGATTTTGGGCTATTCTATCAGCTGCCCAGGGATTCCGGCCCCCTTTACCCGATCACCAACGTTATCGATACATATGTTTACCGGGCGTTAAAGGTCAGCGGCAACATCGGAATGGCTTCGGCCGCCAACTTATATCAGTCTGTAGTCGGCTTTATTCTGGTGCTGGGCTCCAATTTCATTGTGCGAAAGATCGACAAGGACAGCGCGCTGTTCTGACAGCCATTCTTCGGAAAACGCGTGAAGACCGCATGAGAGCGGTTGCTTTAGTCAGGAAAGGGGAATTGCCATGAAAAAGAAATATAGAGACGAGGAAGCCGGAGCGGATTCCTGCGTCAATCATATCAGTAAGAAGACGAACGGGATCATGAACGTGATTCTGACCGTGATGGCGCTTGCCTGCGTGCTGCCGGTTCTGTTGGTCATTATCGTATCTTTCAGCAGTGAGCAGAGCATTTTTGAAAATGGCTATACATTTTTTCCCAGCGAATGGAGTCTGGAGGCCTACCGGCTTTTCTTCAAAATGGGGGATCAGGTGGTTCGTTCCTACGGAATTACGCTGTTTGTCACGATCGTGGGAACGGTGTTCAGCCTGGCGGTGACGACGCTTCTGTCCTATGTGCTTTCGCGTTCGGATTACCGGTATGGAAAACCATTGACCTTACTGCTTCTTTTTACTATGCTGTTTAACGGCGGTCTGGTTCCCAGCTATATGGTCAACACACAGCTTTTAGGGCTTCGGGATTCTGTCTGGGCGCTGATTTTACCCATGTCACTCAATGTGTTTTATGTGGTAGTGCTGCGGACCTTTTTTAAGAGCATACCCATGGAGATTGTGGAGGCAGCTACCATCGACGGTTCAGGGGAATTCAATACCTTTTTGAAGATCGTTCTTCCGCTGTCTAAACCGGGAATCGCCACCATTGGCCTGTTTACCATGATCGCTTACTGGAACGACTGGTTTCTGGGCATGCTTTACATTTACGAGACGAAGAATTACCCGATCCAGACGTTCTTATGGAGCATGCAGAACAGCTTGGAGTCACTGAAACAGAGCTCGGCTAACGCGCTGGAGTACGCGGAGATGGCAAACAACGCTCCGACCAACAGCGGCCGAATGGCCTTAACCGTACTGGTAGTACTGCCTATCCTTTGCGCCTATCCCTTCTTCCAAAAATATTTTGTGAAGGGACTTACAATCGGCGGGGTCAAAGGGTAAGCTGTTATAAATTATGTAGAAGGAGGAAGTAAGAAATGAGAAAAAGAAAGGTGTGGGCGTGCGCGGTGCTGAGCGCGGCAATGGCAGCCAGCCTGATGACAGGCTGCGGCTCTTCAAAGACGACGGATGGCGGTACGGCAGCCTCTGCGGATACGAAGGCAGCAGGAGAGACAACGGCTGAAAAGGGAGCAGAGACAGATGCTTCGAAGACGGCGGAGGAGCCTGTTACTTTAAAATGGTATATGTCCTTGAATCCGGTGGATGCGGATACCGATAAGGTTATTGCGGCATTAAATGAGTATACGAAGGAAAAGATCGGCGTGACGATCGATTATACGGTCATCGCCAATCCCGATTACAAGGAAAAGATGCCGACCCTGATCAACTCCGGCGAGTATTTTGATATCTGCTTTACCGCAGACTGGACGACTAACTATGTGCAGTTTGTGGCAAAGGATGCATTTATGGATATTACGGATGCGGTGAAGCAGTACGCTCCTGAGACGTATGAGTTTATTCCTGAGTCCTTATGGAAGGCTGTTTCCGTAAACGGAAAGATCTATGGCGTTCCGTCCTATAAAGAGATGGGATGGCAGAGCGGTTTCTTTGTAAACTCTACCATGGCAGAAAAGTATGGGATCGATTTAAGCTCAGTAAAGACACTGGAGGACTACACGGAGGTGTTAAAGACCGTCAAGGAAAAGGCTGACGCGGCAGGAGAGGAGGTCATCGGACTTTCCGGCCTTGGAAGCTCCGGCGGCTCCTTCAATATGCTGTATCCCTACGAGAGTCTGTCCGGCTCCAGAGCACTTCCAGGTGCGGCCGCAGTGCCGGAATACGAGTACTTTAAGGATCAGACGGGGGTGTTTAATCAGTATGCAACACAGGAATACATGGATTACTGTAAACTGGTGAGAAGCTGGTATGAGGCGGGGTACATGTCCAAGGACCCGGTAAACTATGATACCGACATTGCCAACCGCGACAATGATTTTAAGAACGGCAAGCTGTTCTCCTATATCATCTCATACGCTCCGGGAGCGGCTGAGGCTGAGGCGGCTAAGACGGGGCACGGCGTGACCTTCGTTCCTCTCATGGACCCGCTCTTTGAGACAAAGAACGCGCGCGGAGGAATTCTGGCTATTTCATCTGCTTCCGAACATCCGGATAAGGCCCTGGAGTTCATCAACCTGTTAAATACCGACGAATACGTAGGAACCCTGATCCGTCACGGCATTGAAGGCCAGCACTACAGCGCGGTGGGCGACAACCAGGTAGACCGCACAATGGGCGGAACCCTGAAGATCGAGGACAACGGCTATGTTGATTACACCTATGGATGGCAGTTCGGCACACCGTTCAACCAGAAGTGGGATATTTCCTACCCGGATAATATCGAACAGTTATTCGAGGAATATAATGCGAAGGCCATAACGGCTCCTCACAATGGCTTTACACTGGATAACAGCCCGGTGGAAACCGAGATAGCGGCTATCTCCAACGTGGTGGATGAGAATGCCAAAGCTCTGGAGTCCGGTATGGTAGACCCTGAAGTCTATATACCACAGTTTTTAGATGCACTGAACAAGAACGGAGTCGAGGATTTACTGGCAGAAATTAGTAAACAGCTTACAGAAAACGGATATCAGTAAAAATAGAGTAAGGGGGACAGGGACAATTTATCCCGGGTCCCCCCTTTAATATGGAGGAATGAAGATGGAACGGCCAAATATTATTATGATACTGACCGATGACCAGGGAGCCTGGGCCATGGGCTGTGCGGGGAACCGGGATGTGAAGACACCGAACCTGGACCGACTGGCAGAGGAGGGCGTAAGATTCGAGAACTTTTTCTGCGCCTCTCCGGTCTGCTCTCCGGCGCGGGGAACGATCTTCACGGGAAGGATGCCCTCTGCCCATGGCGTTCTTGACTGGATCCGCGGGGGGAATGTGGACCGGGAGCGGCTAAAGGAAAAGAGCGGCGACCCATATTACAGAAATGAGGACAGAGCCATACCTTATCTGGAGGGGATGACCACCTATACCGATGTTCTGGCACGGGAGGGCTACACATGCTGTCTTGCGGGCAAATGGCATCTGGGAGACAGTCTGCGCCCGCAGCACGGCTTTTCGAAATGGTTTACAATCGCCAGGGGCGGGTGCCTTTACAAGAAGGCGGATGTTGTGGAAAATGGAGGGATACGGTATGAGAGCCGCTATATCACCGATGTGATTACGGATAAGGCGCTGGAATATATCGACGCATGCAGGGCGGAACAAAACCCGTATTATATCAGCGTACATTACACGGCGCCTCACGATCCCTGGGATGAAGACCAGCATCCCAGGAAATATGTGGAAGCCTACCGGGACTGTGCATTTACAGCGACACCTGACCTTCCTGTCAGCGATAGGCAGATTCAGACGGCACCGTACGGTACAGGAGAAGTGAGAAAGTCGCTTCTGCGCGGTTATTACGCGGCGGTCACGGCTATGGATGCGGGCGTTGGACGCATTGTGGCCCATTTAAAGGAAACAGGAGAATACGATCACTGTATCCTCTGTTTCATGGCGGACAACGGGATGAACATGGGACATCACGGCGTGTGGGGGAAGGGAAATGCCACCTTTCCGCTGAATCTGTACGATACCTCCGTAAAGGTGCCGTTTCTCGTGCGCTGGCCGGGCCATACGGAGCCGGGGCGCGTGATCCGCGGCCTTTACAGTCAGTATGACTTTTTTCCGTCACTGCTTTCCATGGCGGGGATATCCGTACAAGCGGAAGGCCGTATGCCCGGACGAAGCTTTACTCCGGTTCTGGAAGGGGCGGAGCAGGAGGCGGGACCCGTGGTGGTTTACGATGAGTATGGGCCTAACCGGATGATTCGTTCAAAAGAGTGGAAATTTATCCGGCGGTATCCTTATGGAATGGATGAATTGTATCATCTGACAGAGGATGCAGAGGAGACGGTGAACCTGGCGGAGGATGAGGCGTACCGTCTGGTCCGGGAAGAGATGAACGACAGCCTGAATCACTGGTTTTACCGTTATGCGGATCCGGCTATGGATGGGGCCAGAGAAGGGGTGACAGGCCATGGGCAGCTGCGCCGGCCAGGAATCTATTCGGAGGGAAAGGAGGCGTTTTTTCGCCCTTAAGCAGCCTGCTTAATTCAACCGTCAGTTGCGTAAAAATACAGCCTGCTGTATAGAAAGCAACCGGGATTTTTGGTATTGTTAGGATATCAAAATCAAGGAGGCGGGTATATGGATTTTTCAGAAAGACTTTTGACGCTGCGAAAAAGCCTGGACTTAACACAGGAGCAGCTGGCAGAAAAATTAAATGTTTCAAGGCAATCTGTTTCAAAGTGGGAATCCGGGCAGTCGGTACCGGAGTTGGATAAAATAGTGGCATTAAGCGTCATATTCGGTGTGACGACAGACTCTCTTTTGAAACCTTCGGAAATGACGGAATTGTCTGTAAAGACAGAGCTGTTAGAGAAACAGCAGCAACAGATGTTAGTCCGGGAACGGAAGCGCAGTCACATAATTCGCTGTATCGCATATTCCATTGGAGTGTATCTCCTGTTTACAGCTGCATATTTCGTTGGACACTTTTATTTCGAAATCTGGAATCCATCTGTAATTTTTGCAGAATTCCTCATTGCCACTGCAATCGTAATTTTCATATGCGTAAAGGGCATGGGAAAAGAAGAATAACAGATATTTGAAAAAAATTGAAAATTCGTGCAGTACAGATCCTTTTGAAGCAGACCTGCGGCTCACTGGCAGGTCTGCTTCAGAAGATTTTATCCAGCAACTTCATACCTCAAACGCAAATAAGAATCCTCCAGCACCTCACACCTCACAAGCTTCAGAACTCCCAACAGCCCCAATTCCTCCCTTTTCGTAATCGATGCTCCGTCGATCAGCGTAGCGGTATCTTTTCCGCCAATCAGAACCGGAGCGACAACAATATCGATGCAGTCAAACAACTTCTCCTGGAGAAACAATCCGTTCAGCATTCCGCCTGTCTGTATGGTAATTCTTTCACAATGGTATGACGCGTACAATTCTTCCAGCACTGCTCTTAAATCTAATTTTTTTTGACAGATGATATGCAGATTATCTTCCTGTACAGAAAACGCCGGATGCTGCGTATTCGTGGTGACAAGTACAAACGTCTTCGCCCGTCTGCAGAAATAGCTTACGCCGTGATCGGTTAAATTCTTATTATCTATGACAACGAAAGAAACCGGTGTTTTATCCGGATACTCTTTTTGG
>NZ_JBKVCZ010000191.1:0-9780 GCF_046966825.1 Hungatella sp.
CAAAAGGGGGGAACGCCGGAGATTCTGGATGAACTGGAAGCCGGATGAAGAATTACGCCGAGGTGGTGTTGAAAACTACGGGGACTGATGTGGATAACATTGCCGGAGCGGGCGCTGCCGGTGGATTGGGAGCCGCTCTGTGCGTGTTCCTGAACGCCACGCTGAAATCGGGAATCGAGACGGTTCTGGACCTGATGGACTTTGACGGGCTGCTGGATGGCGTGGATGCGGTCATCACCGGCGAAGGACGGATTGACTGGCAGTCCGCCTTTGGCAAGGTGCCCTGCGGCGTGGGGATGCGGTGCAAAAACCGGCAGATTCCGGCTGTGGCCATCGTCGGAGGTATGGGGGACGGCGCGGACCAGATTTATGAGCATGGGGTGAACAGCATTATGACGACCATCAATGGGGCGATGGAACTGGATGAGGCCCTTGAGAGAGCGGAAGAGCTGTATGCCGATGCGGCGGAGCGGACGTTCCGGTTACTGAAAGCGGGAATGATGATAGCAAAATAAACTTCCTATCAAAGACGGGCGGGGAATCAATGACTCATTGATTCCCCGCCCAAAACTTTTTCTCAACGCTATTTCTTTAAGTTATTGACAGATTCTTTAAACTCCTTCAAAGCCTCCGCGAACTTGCTGGAAGACGATGACGGGTTGCCGCGCAGAAGGCTCTTCCGGTAGAAGGACATCTGGTGGGAGAGGCGCTGGCGGTTCTCGGTCAGAGACTTGATGCGGTCGGACAGGGCGTCCTCCCGCTCGCTGCGCTCCCGGAATTTCTGGGCCGCCTCGGCTACGCGGAGCGTGGTCTCTTCTTTCATATCAGCCATACGCTGATAGGTTTCTTCCTTCATATCGGCCACTCTCTGGGCCGTCTCCTCCTTCATGTCAGCTACCCGCGACACGGCGCCGGAGAGGGAGTCGGATATCTTCTGTGCGGTGCCTTCCAGGGAGTCGGTGATATCCTCCAGGGAGAAGCCCACCCGCTGTGCGGTATCTCCCAGAGAAACGCTTACCCGCGAAGCCGCGTCGTCCCGGAGCTCGGCCACCCGCTGGACCCCCCTTCGGAGAGCCAGTGCCTGCATTCCTCCAGCTCGTTCTTCATCTTTGTCATGGCCTCCAGAGCACGGCCCAAATCCAGGGCTTCCTTGGTGGACTTGACAGAGTCGGAGACGAACAGCACGCTGACAATGCCGATAAATGTAAACTCCACGATGGGATTTAAATCCAGAACCATGTTGGCGATGGGCTTGTGAATGACATCGGTCAGAAAAATAGTCAGGAACCCCCAGGCGATGGAGGAACTGAGACAGATATAACCGTGGAGGTTAAAGGGCTGGTTGCTGTAATCCCAGTATTTCATCTTGAACAGCCGTTCCATCACATAACCGGTGGCGTATTCCAACAGTGTGGCGGCTATCACGCCTGCCAGGTACACCAGGAAAAGATTGTCCTTGACCGGCAGGGAAAACCAGAGCATCATCACGGCCCCGGTTCCATAGAGCGGCAGCATGGGAAGACGCAGGAACCCCCGGTTCACAAAACGCCGGGATTTTAATGACACATAGGTGGACTCAAAAATCCACCCGAAAAAACAGTAAATATAGAAAAATGTTATCCAGTGATACCATGGATATGTATACATAAAAGCCTCCTGTGTGATATGTTCTTGTACTATCATAAACATTTTAATGGCCCTTGGCAATAAACAAAATAGGAAAAATGTCGTATTTCCGGGGTGGAAACCGCCTTTTTGCTTGCCAGACCTGCATTTCTCATGTAGAATAGGGGATGATTTTATAACAAAACAGGAGCTGCCAGAATGAGCATATTAAACGTAGAACATTTGAGCCACGGTTTCGGAGACCGTGCTATCTTTCAGGATGTATCCTTCCGCCTGCTGAAAGGGGAACACATTGGTCTAATCGGGGCCAACGGAGAGGGAAAGTCCACATTTATGAATATTATTACCGACAAGCTGATGCCTGACGAGGGCAAGGTGGAGTGGGCGAAGAACGTGCGGGTGGGGTATCTGGACCAGCATACGGTGTTAGAGAAGGGTATGAGCATCCGGGACGTGCTGAAGAGTGCATTTACCTATCTGTTTGATATGGAAGAGAAGATGAACCATATCTGCGACCATATGGGGGAAGCCTCCGAGGAGGAAATGAACCAGATGATGGAGGAACTGGGGACCATTCAGGACCTTCTGATGGCCCATGATTTCTACATCATTGACTCCAAGGTGGAGGAAGTGGGACGGGCCCTTGGCCTGGATGAAATCGGCCTCGACAAGGATGTGACGGATTTGAGTGGCGGGCAGAGGACGAAGGTGCTGCTTGGAAAACTGCTGTTGGAAAAGCCGGACATTCTGCTTCTGGACGAGCCGACCAACTATCTGGATGTCCAGCATATTGAGTGGCTGAAGCGTTATCTCCAGGAGTATGAAAACGCGTTTATTCTCATTTCCCATGATATTCCGTTTTTGAACAGCGTGGTGAATCTGATTTATCATATGGAGAACCAGCGGCTTGACCGGTATGTGGGGGATTACGACAAGTTCCAGGAGGTCTATGCGGTGAAGAAGGCCCAGCTGGAGGCCGCCTACAAGCGCCAGCAGCAGGAGATTGCGGAGCTGGAGGACTTTGTGGCGAGGAACAAGGCCAGAGTGTCCACCAGAAATATGGCCATGTCCAGGCAGAAGAAGCTGGACAAGATGGATGTCATCGAGCTGGCCAGAGAGAAACCGAAGCCGGAGTTCCACTTTATGGAGGCCCGTGCCGCGGGGAAATATATATTTGAAACCCATGATTTGGTGATTGGCTATGACGAGCCGCTGTCCCGCCCGCTGAATCTGGCGATGGAGCGGGGAGAGAAGATTGTGCTGAAGGGCGCCAACGGTATCGGAAAAACCACGCTTCTAAAGAGCATCCTGGGGCTGACACCGGCGCTGGAGGGAAGTGTGGAGCTTGGCGATTATCTCTATATCGGATATTTCGAGCAGGAGATGGCGCCGGGCAATACCACCACCTGTATTGAGGAAATCTGGAAGGAGTTTCCCTCCTACACCCAGTATCAGGTCCGCTCTGCCCTTGCTAAATGCGGACTTACCACCAAGCACATCGAGAGCCAGGTTCGTGTCCTGAGTGGCGGCGAGCAGGCAAAGGTGAGATTATGTAAACTAATTAACCGGGAGACCAACGTCCTCCTTCTGGACGAGCCCACCAACCATCTGGATGTGGAAGCCAAAGAGGAGCTGCGGCGCGCCCTTCAGGTATACAAAGGCAGCATCCTCCTCATCTGCCACGAGCCCGAATTCTATGAGGGACTGGCGACGAAGGTGTGGGACTGCAGCGAGTGGTCGCTGAAGATTTAAACGCTGATTAAAATCCATACAACAATAAAGAGGATATGCCAGGGTTACTGGATATCCTCTTTATCATAGGGAATGGTAGGTATATAATATTAGGAAAATTGGTTTAGGGGGGCCGGACGGTTTGCACCGTCCGGTATGAGTATGAAAAAGCTTTCTTTCTCGTAATCACTTTTGTGATTGTCTTAATGATACCATGTAATTGTGTGCATTTTGTGGACGTTCCATAAATTAAAAATAAAATTCATTAGGAATTTATGAAACGGAGATAAACAACCTGTATATCACCCCTAAACAGCAAAAAGGCACTCCCCATAAGGGAATGCCTTTCATGCTGACAAGAATTACAAGATGGGCGGCGTATCCATCATCTCAGGTACTCTTGCGAGTGTGTCGGGAGCCTTTCCTACCTTTGCAATCAAAAATGCTCTATGATTGGTCAAATTGATTAATAAGCGCCATTTCCTGATCTGTGGGTGTGCGACCAGACTTTTTGATCATTCGGAGCAGACGTCCACGCATGTTTTCAGCATGTGCGCCATATAACAATGCATCCGTACATACAGCAACGGCTTCTTCGTAACGACCGTGTTTTTCGTAAAACATAGCTAAACGTTTAAAAGCAGGGGCGTTTGGAGGAGAATCTTCTCCATAAGAATTTTCTATGGTAGCCATCTGCTTATACAGAACTATATTTTCAGAACATAATTTAACAAAGTTTTCGCCGCGTTTTCCACCATAGTCCTTTAGATTGTACATTATTGACCATTGTTCTTCGATTTTATCTAATTGTGGAAAATATTTATCAGTAATAGCAATGTGCTTTTTATCAGACCAGGCGGTATCAGTCCACCGTCCTTTTACGGAGTCGCTATATTCCCGCTGTTGCGGCTTGAATAGAAAATTTAATAATCCCATAGATACACCTCGATTCTATATCTTTTTCATAATTACCAAGTTCGGTATAAAATACACTACATAGTTATCAACATTCTGGAATGTACCGTATTTATTCCGGTAGAAAACCAGACATTCTTCCAACACTTCCTCTGTCACTTCCAAAAATTCAGCAATCTCATTTCAACTCACAGCCTCACAAGGAGGCTGACAAGATTATTTTCGTTTGTTTTCACGAATTCCGCAAACTGGCGGATTTCATCTAATTCGGATTCTGTATAGTCATCGCCATCGAAGTAAGCAGCGAGAGTGACAGAATCTTTGATGTACGATATTTGGCCGTCTACCAATTTTTCAGCATCCAAGCCCAACTCTCGTGTGATTTTTTAGAACGTTTGTAATATTAACGGTGGGTGGTGAATTCACTAATTGAAAGGAAGTTCTTCATCTGGACCAAAAGGAATATCATCAGGAAGAAGAGTTTGGGCATCGTTCCTATAATTCCAAGATTTTAAAATATTAAAAGTATAAAAAGTAGATGATGCACCACATACTGGACAGTATCTTGCGTTAGAAGGAAGAACTTCACAATGGGAACAATTATCATTGGAACAATAGTTTACAAGTTGCACTCCACAAATTTGACAATATTGCCCTTCAATGTTGGTTTCTTCATTATGACATATTGGACATTCTTTTAATTTTCCGGTTTCATAAGTGTCTAATTTGGTATACTTCATATTTCCATCTCCCCATTGTATTGTTTTGGTGCCGCATATAGGACAGTATTTTCCAGAACGTTGAATCATACTAGCACCACAAGTTTTACAGTGTTTTTTATAAATAAAATTGTAATAAAAACGGAATAAAGATTTATCATATGTTACGTTTTCTTGCATATTTTTTTTCCAATCGAGGTAAGCCCTGAAACGGTGTTCCGCAGCATTGTTGGATATTCTACAAAGATTTTTAAGTTGCATAACAGTTGATACTTTAAATGCAAATAGAACAACGTGTGGAACGAGAATCAATTGAGCAAAATAATTTGCTTCTTCTTCAAGATAATTGTATATACTAGAAGATAAGCCATCACGAAAAAGCTTATGATGTTTACAAAGTTTATGGTGTTCTAATACAATGTGACCTAATTCATGAGCAAGATTCCATCGAACTCTGTTTGAATTTACGATTGTATAATCTAAATCGTTGTAGTAAATACAATATCGATTGCGGGTACTGTCCCAGACAACATAAGAATCACGAGTTTCTGCATCGACAATCATTTCCTCATAAGTTATATTAAACTTTTTTATTTGGCTTCTGTAGGTAATTAGCTTAATATTAGGAATATTACGAATAATGTTGCCAATTTTAACCGGTACACAAGGTTCCCCATATTTATTAAGAACAGAAAGTACAAGTGTTTTAATTTCCGATCTACGATTATTCGATATTTCCAGAGTCATCTTCCTCCCAATTATAATCATCAAAGTTTGCCTTTAAAATATTCATTAATTTTACCTTTTCCTTAGAAGACATCTTACTTCGCTCACGTTGAATAATTGTCAAATCGATGTCTTGGTCAGGCTTTGAGGGAAAAGTTGAATCAGAACTGCCCCATCCCATTAAATATGCGGGAGAAACATTCCCCACCTGTGCGGCGGCTTCGATCTTGTCAGAAGGAATGTTTGTGATAATATTGTTTTCATATTTGTAAAGAGTTTGTTTAGATACATTAATTTTATCAGCAAAATCAACTTGACTCATGTTAAGCTTAATACGAAGTTCTTTGATTCGTTCTCCAACAGTCATTCGCGTATCCTCCTTTTGAAAGTAACTTAATAATAGCACAAAAATGTTATAAATGCAACAAAAAATATCTTGACAAGTTACTAAAATGTGCTATACTAAAAGTAACTTTTAAAGATACGGAGGTGAAAATATGATTAAAACAGATGAATTGAGGGGGATAATCGCTAAAAATAAATTATCTCAGACAGATGTTGCTAAAATGATAGGTGTGACACCAAAAACATTTTATGAAAAGATGAAAAATGGTGTATTTGGAAGCGATGAAATTCAAATTATGATTGATAAATTACATATAGAAGATCCAATGCCTATTTTTTTTGCACGTGAGTAACTTTTAAAGATACTAATAAGGAGATGACACATGAACGAAATTCAAATTTTTAACTCAACAGAGTTCGGCAATATCCGAACGGTAACTATTGACAACGAACCGTGGCTTTCCGGAAAAGATGTTGCGAAAGCATTGGGCTATAAGAATACAAAAGATGCAGTTCTCACACATGTGGATGAGGAAGACAGAAGAATTATTCAAAGGTCGGAAATCGCGACCTTTGAAAATCACATTCCGAAAGATGTGTTTCCAGTAAATTTTGTAAGCGCCGATATTCCAAACAGAGGAATGACCATCATCAACGAATCTGGTCTGTATGCATTAATCCTTGGAAGCAAGCTGGAATCCGCAAAGCGATTCAAACACTGGGTGACATCTGAGGTGCTTCCGACAATTCGCAAAACCGGTGGCTACCAGAAGCAGCTCAGCCCTGCAGAAATGATGAGAATACAGCTTGGAATGATCGATGATCACGAGAGCAGGATCGAGAATCTGGAAATAATATGACAATCGACTACGGACAGCAGCAGATTCTTGGAGAGGCAGTGAACCATACAGTGATCTCAATTCTTGGTGGAAAAGAGAGTAACGCATATAAGGAAATTTCCAAGAAAGTATTTGCGGAATGTAATCGGGATCTGAAAAATTATTTTCAGGTAAACGCCAGAAACAATGTTCCGAAGAAAAGATTTGAAGAAGCATTACAGTACGCCAAAAGTTGGAAACCGTGTACAAATACACAGCTGAAGATCGAAAATGCGAATGCACAGATGAATCTTCCAGTGCAGTAACCGTGACAGGAGGGTTTATGTATCAGGATATAGGAGAGGAAGCAATCGCAAAACATGTATATGACCGCTTTCCGGATCTGAGTAGTTACATCAACATGCATGGTTTACGAAAGCTGGCAAGAAGAGCATTATCCAGAGGATATGAGGAAGATCTTATTATATATGGTCTGGATACAGTTATCAAGAAAAATTACAAACGCAAGGAATATCACGGAGATGACGCGTTAGATGAAAGGCGCTTCATATTAGATGCTGAATTTCGCGCCATTATGAAAGGTGAAGACGAAACCAAGATTTTGTGGTGCTGATTGTAGCAACTAATCAATACCATACATACCATACCACAGGGAGGTGGTACCCATGAATGAACTGACCTGTGAAGCAAGGTTCATTATTGATGGCCAGATGTATTCCATGGAGCAAATCGGAGAGCAGAGGGCTATGGAACTGATCAGACAAAAGGTTGATCAGGCGATGGAGGGAATCGGGTTTGAAAAGACATACAAGGAGAAGACCGCCTGAGGGCGGGGAAAGGAGGACAAGCTTATGGAAGCAAAAGAATTTGAAAATCTATTCGTTATGCGAAGAACAGTCAGTCGTCAGAGACTCTGGAGCTGACAATAAAGACATTGCTTTTGTGCCACCGGAATGATGGCAACACTTCCGGAAGATGAACCGACGCTGCCACAGCACAAGAAACTGGTTGATCTGTAGTGAACAAGGAAGAAAGTTAAAAACAGCAATAATCCTGACAGAAAAAGAGTTCCAGGAATATCTGCAGGAGGAAAGAGAGACAATTGATGTGCTTTTGGGAAAAGGCAGCCGAGCAGATAAGTATATGCGTTTGATCGTAGAGCACTCTGCGGTTCACCGATGGCTTATACAAGAGAGCAGCTTAGAAGGCTCGTTGCCCTGGCGGATGAATAAAATAAGTGCCGTTAGGCTGCCACCCATTCGGCACTTGCAAAATTTAACCACTTTATTATACAGAAAGTTGAGAAGAAAAGCAAATGATTAAAATAGAAGGTAAAGGAAACATCGTAAAAGCGGAAATTATGGGAGATGAGGTCACTGTTTTGTCGGAGCTGACTTACGCAGTAAAACATATTCATAGAGAAATCGAAAAAGTCAGAGGAAAAAAAGTGGCAGATAAAGAGATGGAAGATGTATTTAAACTGGCGATTATGAGTGAAGAGGAACTTGACAAGGAAGATGAAGCGAAAAAACAGCTTTTGAAAGAAGGTATGCGGAAGTTTCTCGATGACTTATTTACTCCGGGAGGTAACAAATGAGTACAGGAGAATTAATAGGAACAATCGCATCCATTTTTGGATTATTTACCTGCCATTCGGCCTTACCGGCGCTGATCTGGCTGGTATTGGTGACGATTTTCTCTATCCGGTTCGAGAAAGCACTGGATCGGATGGAATGCGGAAAAGATGAATACAAGTGTCTGGAGGATGAAGATGAGTAAAGAAAGAATGGTCCAGGTGACCAAGGATGAATATAAGGACCTGATCCGTGATCAGCACACGGTGGAGCTACTGACAGGATATGTCCAGGAGCAGAGCTGGATAATTGATTCAACAATCTGTCTGCTTCTGGGTATCCAGAAATCGGAGTGTGAACTGCCGCCAGGATGGGATCCAGAACCGGAGTCGGAGACGGTAACTGCAGATATTCCGCTTCCTGTTCCAGCAATGGAAGAAGCTGAGGAGGAAAAGCAACCCCGCAGAGCCCGAGAAGAAATCGGGCAGAAAGAAAATAGACTGAAAAGTAATAGCTGCATCGGGCTGGCTGGTCGAATAAGAAGATCGCGGACGAGATGGCGTGCAGGCTTCGGTCTCGACGATTTGAAGGAGGAGTGAAATGGAGAACAGACGGTAGCAGAAATGTGTATCCAGATCATTAATGCAGCAATCGCCGATTTGCAAACCACAAGGTTATTCCATCACGGATTCAGAAAATCCAGGATGGTGCTTGGAATCTGTGGGACGAAAAAGCAGCACTGCAGGTGAGGATACCTATTATTTTAAAACAAAGGAGGAAAAAGCAGATGAGTAAAGTGATTTGTATCGCAGGAGAGTCCGGATCGGGGAAGACCACTTCCATGAGAAATCTGGATCCAGAGACAACAATGTATATCGACTGTGACAAGAAAGGGTTGTCCTGGAAAGGATGGAGAAATCAGTACAATGGAGAGAAAAAGAACTACCTGAAAACTGATTTTCCACAGGTTGCATTACAGGCCCTTAAAAAGATCGATAAGGAAGAGCAGTACAAGCATATCCGTGTAGTGGTAGTAGATACCATCAATGGATTAATGATTGCGGATGAGATGCGCCGGTGCAAAGAGAAGGGCTATGACAAATGGCAGGATCTGGCACAGAGCATCTATGACCTGATCGACTATGCATTGACCATGCGGGATGATGTGACGATCATCTTTGTAGCACATACCCAGACCGATCACGATGATAACGGTTATATGTTTACCAGGATCAAGACTTCTGGAAGAAAGCTGGACAAGATCACGTTGGAGAGCAAATTTTCCACGGTACTTTTGAGCAAGTG
>NZ_JBKVCZ010000192.1:0-9154 GCF_046966825.1 Hungatella sp.
CCACCATCCCAAACCATACAACAGCAGCACTTATAACCAGCAGCAACAGCATAGCCGCCAGACTCTTTCTTCCAGGTTTCATAATTTCTCCTTTTCACTTACAGGGAGCCGGTCCGTCTCCTCCAGGCCGGCCCAGGCGCGTGCTATATTTAATACATGATCTCCAATCCTCTCAAAATCCGTCAAAATTTCTGAATACAGAATGGAAGTCTCAACATGGCAGGTTCCCACGCCCATACGTTCCATCTGGTTCAACCGGTACAAAGCTGCCTTATCATCAATCTCCTGCTCCAGCAGAGCGGCTTCCTCCGCCAGATAGCCCGAAGCAATATAATCCGCGTTGCAGAGCAGCCGCAGGGCGCACCTGCAGGACTGCCTCATTTCCGCCAACTCGTCCGACGCCTGATCTGACAGCTCCAGTTTCCGGTCCATCATGTTTTTGGCATATCCCGCCAGATTTTTTGCGTGATCTCCGATACGCTCTATGTTGCCGATAACCGTGAACATGTGGCGCAGGGCTTCCACCTCAGCCGGGGAATGCTCTGCCTGGAGAACCTTTGAGATTTTCCGCGACAGCCGTGCATTCAGCAGGTCGATTTCTTCCTCCCGCTCCAGGATTTTTTCCAATTCCGCCTCGTCCCTGTCCCCGAATGTCAGAAAGCCCTTGTCCACATTTTCCGCAGCCAGGGAAAGCATCCGCCCGATATCCTCCTTCAACTGTTTTCTGGCAATTACCGATACCCCCAGCACATGCTCTGACTCCAGCAGATCCTCAAACCAGCGTTCCTCCTCCGCCTTTCCCATGGCCTTATCAGGCAGAAGCCTTCCTGCCAACTGGGCAAGCTGTGCTCCAAATGGCAGCAGCAAAAGCGTTGTCACAATATTAAACAGCGTGTGCATGTTGGCAATCTGCGCCGCAGGATTATGTGGCGTAAAACTTCCCACCAGGCCTGTAAGCGGCCAAATGATACAGACAGCCGTAAATACAGCTGTTCCGATTACATTAAACAACAGATGGATCAGAGTCGCCCTCTTTGCGTCACGGCTCGCTCCAATAGAAGCAAGCGCCGCCGTAATGCAGGTTCCTATGTTCTGTCCAAACAGCACAAACACCGCGCTGTCTAAACCGATCAGACCACTGACAGCCAACGCCTGGAGGATTCCCACGGAAGCGGAGGAGGACTGAATGATGGCTGTAAAAACAGCTCCGGCCAAAATTCCGAGCAGCGGATTTGAGAACCGGGTCATAAGGTTGACAAATGCCTCCGATTCACGCAGAGGAACCATGGCCTCCCCCATCATGCCCATGCCGATAAACAGGATTCCCAGACCGGCGATAATACCGCCGGCAAACTGGACATTTTTCCTTTTTACAAAAAGAACCAGCGCCACGCCAATAAAGGTAATCAGCGGGGCCAGCTCGCCGATATCAAGAGCAATCAACTGCCCCGTGACCGTGGTTCCGATATTCGCTCCCATGATAATCCAGACCGCCTGCCGCAGCGTCATAAGCCCGGAGTTGACAAAGCCCACCACCATAACTGTAGTGGCGGAAGAGGACTGAATCACCGCTGTGATAACGGCGCCCACGCAGACACCCAAAAAACGGTTGGCGGTCAGGCGCTCCAGGATATGCTTCATACGGTTTCCCGCTGCCGCCTCTAAATTGACGCTCATCATCTGCATACCGTATAGAAACAGCGCCAGACCGCCCAATAAGCCAAAAATCATACCCACACTCATTATTTTTCCTCCGCCATCTTAAATACTTTTATAGCTCCCTTTTCGTTTAAATGGCGCAGCAGCGAAAGCCCGATTGGAAAACCAAACAGACCCAGGACACCAAACAACTGCGCGCCGACAAACATGCCCGCCAGAGTTATCACAGGGTGTACCCCTATCTGGCTGCCGACAATCTTCGGCTCTAAAATGTTGCGGACCACCGTGACAAACAAATAAACCAAAAGAAGCCCCAGCGCCAGCGGATAATCTCCCTGCAGAGCCGTGAGAACCGTCCATGGAATCATGATGCCTCCGGTTCCCAATACGGGAAGAATATCAAAGAGCGCAATCAGGAACGCAATCAGAACCGGGTTTTCCACCCCTATGACAGACAGTCCCACCGCCAGCTCCACAAACGTAATGGTCATAATCAGCGCGTAGGAACGGATACACACAAGTAAGGTTCCCACCACATATTCTTTGATTTGAAAAAATATGTCCTTCGCTTTTCCGTTAAGCTGCATCAGGCAAAATCCGGTCAAATGGTGATAATCCAATGCAATAAAAAACGTAGAAATAATCACGAGCAGCATTTCAATAAATAAGCCGGGTAAGGAAGAGGCAAATCCGGAGATATGCCCCATAGCGTCCATGGACAGGCTTGAAACCATCTGCCCCGCCGACTGGACAAACTGGGTTTCCAGTTCCATGAAGGCAGAAAGAAGTGTATCGTCTATCCGGAAAATCGACTGCTCAAAACTGTCGAAAGAACTGATTAAAGCCGGCTCCACATAATACGCGTAGATATCCGGCAGGCTGCCAATGAGTTCCTTTGCCGCGGAAAACGCCTTGACACCCAGCAGGAAAATCAAAAACCCGATGGTGCTGTAAAACAACAGCACCACTAGAATCGCGGCTGCCTTCCAGCTTAGCCGGAGCCTTTTTGACACAAATCCAATGGGGCCATTTAAGACCCATGCAATCAAAAAGGCTGCCACAAACGGGGAAAGCATGGACAAACCATATTTCAACACCACAAAAGCCATCAAAAACAAAATTGAAAAGTATGCAAAATGAATAATAAACGCTCTTCTTTTCTCTGTTTTCATACTTCACCTCCTCGTAGAAATCATCGTTTCTCTCTTTTTCTGGCGCGTTTCACCCACTTCACGGCTTCCATCTGCACAATGGACATAGCGGAAAGCCCCAGGACAGTGAGCCACTGTGTTCCGGTTAAATAAGTCAGCCGGAAAGCGCTCTGCAGCGCCGGGATAAACAGGATACACGCCATCAGACCGGCTGATATCAGGAACGATACAACCAGCCACGGATTCGGACCCTCCGCCCGCACCCAGATGGGTTCGGTGTTGGACCTCTGGTTAAACGCGCGGAGCATCTGGGAAATCGCCAAAACGCTGAAGGCCATGGTCTGGCCGGTGGTATGGCTGCCCTGACCCGCTCCGATAAAGTACGCGGCGATTGTCATAGCCGCCACGAAAATACCCTGTCGTATCACCCTGGCAATCAAGTCGCGCTCAAACAGCGTTCCCGCCTTCACCGGCTTATGCTTCATAATATTTTTGCTGGCCGGGTCAACGCCCAGGGCCAGAGCCGGCAGCGTGGCTGTCGCTAAGTTCACCCAGAGGATATGCACCGCCAGGAGCGGAGCGTCCCAGTTAAACAAGGTTGCCAGAAACAGCGTTGTAATCTCCGCTATATTTCCCGCCAGCAGGAACTGGATAACCTTCTGGATATTCCGGTAGACGCGGCGTCCCTCCTTAATCGCGTAAGCAATGGTGGTAAAGCTGTCATCCAGAAGAATCATGTCCGACGCTTCCTTTGCCACGTCTGTTCCCGTCCGCCCCATCGCCACGCCGATATCGGCGGCTTTTAACGCCGGGGAGTCGTTCACGCCGTCCCCTGTCATGGCCGCCACTTCACCGTTCCGCTTTAAAGACTGGATAATCCGCAGCTTATCGGCCGGGGATACCCTGGCAAAGACCGTGGCGTGTTCCACCGCCTGGTCCAGTTCTTCCTCACTCATGGCGGATAAGTCCTCACCGGATATCACGGTGTCGCCCTCCTGCCAGATGGAAAGCTCTTTTGCAATGGCAAGGGCGGTCACCTTATGGTCGCCTGTAATCATGATGGTGCGGATACCCGCGTTCCGGCAGGTGCGGACGGACTCCGCCACTTCTTTTCTCGGCGGGTCAATCATACCCGCGACACCGATGAAGGTCATATCAAACTCAATATTTTCTTCCTCGTTTTCCGGCAGACGCTTCAGGGTTTTCATAGCAAATCCCAGCACGCGCAGGGCCTTCTGTGACATGGAATCACACATTTCCTGAATCTGCCTGATATCAGCCTGCGTAATCGGCCGGACACCTTTGGACGTCATAATCCCAGTACACAGGGGCAGCATTTCATCCACCGCGCCTTTTGTATAGGAAACCAGCTTCTGATTGATTTCATGGACGGTTGACATCCGCTTTCTTTCCGAATCAAAGGGCTGTTCAAACAGCCTCGGATACGTCTCTTCCAGTTCTTCATGGTCAATCCCGAACTCCTGGGCCAGGAAAATCAACGCGCCCTCCGTGGGGTCTCCAATGATTTCTCCCTCGTGGTCCGGGTCCAGGCTTGCGTTATTGCACAGCGCGCCGGCGTAGACCAGCTCCCGGTATACGTCCGGGTGCTCCTTACCGGCATTTTCAACCGGTGTTGTCCTTCCCGCCTCAAAATCCCCGTTCACCGCAATCTGGGTGACGGTCATCTGGTTTAAGGTCAGAGTTCCTGTCTTGTCGCTGCAGATTACCGTGGCGCTGCCCAATGTCTCCACCGCCGGCAGCTTCCGGATTAAGGCGTTCTGCTTTGCCATTCTCTGGACGCCCAATGCCATAACAATGGTTGCCGTGGCGGGCAGCCCCTCCGGGATAATAGAAATTGCCAGAGAGATTGCTACTAAAAACTGGGGAATCAGCGGCCTTCCGTAAAACGCGCCGATTGCAAAAATAAGGGCGCATACAATGATACCAACAACAGTCAGTGTCTTGCCCACCGCGTTCAGCTTTCTCTTTAACGGGGTGTCCAGTTCATCCTGGTTCTCTAAAAGTCCGGCGATATTGCCGACCTCGGTATCCATGCCGGTTGCCACCACCACGCCGGTTCCGTGTCCGTAGGTAACGATAGACGAGGTGTACGCCATGTTCACCCGGTCTCCCAGCACACACTCTAACGGCATGGTCTCCCTGGCGTCCTTTTCCGACGGAACGGATTCTCCCGTAAGTGACGCCTCCTGTATTTTTAAATTAGCTGATTCGATTAACCGTAAGTCTGCCGGAACCATGGCTCCATCATCAACCAGGACAATATCTCCCACAACCAGTTCACTGGCCGGCACAATGCTTTCCTCCCCCTGGCGCAGAACTCTGGCGTTAGGCGCGCTCATTTGTTTCAAGGCTTCGAGGGAGCTTTCCGCCTTCTTTTCCTGTACAATCCCGATTACCGCGTTGATAATTACAATCGTCAGGATAACGATTGCTTCCGTCCATTCCTGAAGCACAGCGGAGAAAACCGCCGCGCCAATTAAAATCAGCACCATAGGGTCGGTGATCTGGCTCTTAATCATCTGCCAGATTGTTTTTTTCGGTTTCTGGCGCAGCTCGTTGCGCCCGTAATGCTCCAGCCTATCGGCCGCCTCGGCATCGCTAAGTCCTTCTTCAGAGGTGTGTAACGCTTTGTAGATTGCCTCCGGCTCTGATGCGTGCCAAGGCAGTCGCTTGTGATTTTCCATATAGGAAAGACCACTCCTTTCTTTTTTGAGATATGATTTGTTATTTATTCTAAGTCAGAACACAAAAAGACATAGCCCGCGCCATTATCAAAGAGCGCAGGTTATGCCTTCCATGTACTGAAGCTTATTCCATTGATTTATATTACTATAACATCGGGCAGCGTCGCTATCGGCGTCGTCCATATAGAGCAGGGTTCCTTTCTGAATAAAAACTGGTTTCAGGTGTTTTATTGGCATTATATGAGGATGGGGCATCTCCTGTCAACAGACATCATGTAATTTTAACAAATATTTAATACTTCCATGACAGATTTTCTGGTTACATGAAAACACATTGACCGGGCAGGTTATGCCATTATATAATAACTGTATTTACTGACAGCTTCACTGTATATAAGACAGGAGAACTACCATGCGATTTTATAAAAGGCCCTTGTTCGCCATAGGCGTCTCACTTTTTCTGGTACTGGCAGTCATTATCATAACCACCTTGATTTATGGTAATTCTGTCCACTCTGCCCTAAAAGAAGAGACTGACACCTATATGGAAGAATTGACCGAACAAAGCGCCAGACTCATTTACGAACGCGTAAAAAGCGACCAGACCTATTTGGAGGGCCTGGCGGCTTCCATCAGCGAGCTTGACATGCCCCTTTCCTCTCCAGGTACTTTAAGCATATTGAGCCAATGGATTTATAACGCTTTAAATGGATGGCTGTTGCGGACGCCGATGGCACGCTCTATGTTCCGGGTTATCCGGAAACGCCGGATATCTCCCGGGAACCCTACTTTCAAAGTGGGATTCTTGGCGAGTCCTCCGTCATGTGGCTGCCGGAAATTGACGGCAAAAGTGAAAAGCTGGTAATATCCGTCCCGATTCATGACAACGGGGAGCCGGAAGGCGTGCTGCTTGGGCGGTATTCCATGGAAAACCTGGCCGAGCTGTTCACAATCGGCGCATTTGATGGAAAAGGATATAATTATGTCATGAAATCAGACGGCGGCATTATATTCCGGGCTTTAACCGATTCCACTGCGTCAGAATATAAAACCCTTGATGAAATTGCAGACAACACCTCCAATACCCTTACTCCGGGCGATGTAGACGCTATACTCCACAATATGGAAACCGGCGCCGGCGGCAGCATCACCTATGAAAGGGACGGCCAGGAGCGCATTATGAAATATATTCCAGTAGGAATTAATGACTGGAATTTAGCGCTGGTGATTCCCTCCGATGTAATTGACGCAAAAGCGCAGGCTATTATAAAAAGCACCAGCTTTTACAGCGGCGTCATGATATTGTCATTTTCATTCATAGCAATACTCATTTTCTACTTAAAACACCAGAGCCACAGAGCGCTGCAGAGGGCTTACCAAAATATTGAATCCATTTGCCGGACCGTCCCCAGCTCGGTGGTGCAATTCAAAAACGACCGCGATTATTCCATTCTGGGTGCAAATAGCCTTTTATCATTTCCTCGCATATACGCCCCAGGAATTTGATAAGCGGATCGGGAGTTTTCTGCTCCCCATTATCCATCCCCAGGACCGTGAATTTCTTTCGGCTCTGCCGGACGGACTGTCCGCGCATGAATTCCGGGTGCAGGACGCTCACGGTCAGATGAAGTGGGTTTACGGTAATTTTGACTGCTCAAAGGACTCTCAAACAGTTTTGTGCGCCTTTTTCGATATCAGTGAACAGAAAAAGCTGTTGATGAGCGCCGAGCAGGAGGCATTGATTGATCACTCTTACCGGGTAAAAAACAGACTGGCGGTAGAAAAGAAGCTGCCAGACTGCTTTGCGCGGCAGAGGCTGCGGGGGCCTTAATGATATTTGACTTAGATAAATTCAAGCAGATCGACGATACGCTGGGACACCCGGAGGCGACCTCGTATTGCGAAATTTGCCCGCTGCCTGCTGGAAGTCTTTGGAAGTGATAATTTGTAGCCCGCCTTGGGGAGATGAATTCATTGTATATTCAGACGATACGTTAACGCAAGAAGCTGCGGCACAGAAAGCGCGGCAGCTCATTGATAAAATGGCCCTGCAGATGGGAATGGCAGAAAAACGCTGCGGTTTTAGCTGTGAGTATTGGCATTGCCTTCTATCCGTCGAACGCCGGCAGCCTGCCGGAGTTAAGTAAAGCTGGCAGACCGGGCGCTTTTACCGCGCAAAGCATAATGACGGAAGTGTTATATGTTTTATTCGGAAATAAAGTAATCGTCAAGGGAAAAGGCTGTTCGTGCCTTTTCCCCGTCCTGTATTTTAAGCTGCCAACTGCTCCGCTGGCGCCATTACAACCTTCTGTTCCCAAACCTTTAAAAAAAGCTTAATCTGAGGGGTTGGCGCCTTGTTGCCAAACATACTCACCTGACCGACCTCCGCCCCATTCAATTCAACGGTACAAAGGGGCTTGTCCGGTTCGCTGACCTTGCGTACAAAGAAAACCAGGCACTTTCTTTTTACTATGCTTTTTACATAAGTTCCTATACAATGATGGAGCTTGTGCCCTTCTTCCATTATTTCTTTCACTGAGCGCGGAAGAACGATAAAATAACCATTCTGCATAAAGGTATACTGGCTATTCAGCTTTTCATAGAGCTTTTGAATTTGATTTTCATAGGCCTGAGCTTTCTCCTTATCCGATAAATCATTGACCTTATCATGCGCCTTTGAAAGATTGGCAGGATAGAGGACAAAGCTATTGCTTAAATCGTATTCCAGAGCCTCACACATACTGATATAGTCTCTGTAGCTGTTCAAAAGGGTTTCCATATCATAAAACACTGTCTGATCGGACCAGCTTCTCCTCTGATACTTGTCAAATTGTTCATTGGCATAACGGATCAGCTTATATGCAGTCATATATTGTAAGGGAACCGTCAGGTTTTCCAACCGGCCGACCTTATGCCTTGTACACCAGGTAAATAGCTGTTCATCTACAGGAATATGGTTCTTCAAAAACTTTTTGATAAGAGTCAATTGTTTGCTGCCCGGATTAATTCTCCGAAGCAGCGGAAGATAGCTTTTACCCAGACCGAGCACCCCATAGATGCTCTTACCTTTTTTATTAATAGCATAATCCAGCATATAATAGTAATAGTTTGGGTTTACGAGTTCCTCCGCCAATCTGTATAATCCCAGCTTTACCAAATATTCCAGCATGGGATAATCCAGAAATCGTTTCAGATAATCAATCACATAAAACGGCGATTTGTCTGCCTGATAGTAATTTTTAAGCTGAGAATATTTCCAGGGGGTGTTATCCAGCACCAAGTCCAGATTCCTGTCATACAGGTAACCATTGTCATCCGCATTAAAATTATACTGCCATTTGCTGAACACCGGACGATTACCTTTTTTCCATGGTGTAATATCCTCGCTGTAGAATTGCTTGTAAAAGTGTTCTGAACTTGCAGCACCTTTACGGTCCAAGCAAATAAATATCCTGGAGCTTTCATAAATATCCTCTTCTGGAACGTCGGCATTTGGATATCTGCGGTATATTTTAACAAAACGTACCACCAGCTCTGTATCTGATATCCGCTGAAGGACTTGTAGCGTTTCCCTGTCCAGTACATTTCCACGCCGCCCCCGGCTTTTATAAGTTACCGCCTTTTTACAAAGCGGACAGC
>NZ_JBKVCZ010000192.1:9164-9661 GCF_046966825.1 Hungatella sp.
CTTTGCAAAATCGCATAACTTTCTTTTCATCATTCAAGGAATAGAACGCACATTTATTTCTGAAAGATGGCTGCCTGCTTAAATTATCAAAGGCTGCTTTTCTCCAATAGACTGCCCCATCCTCACGCCGCGCTAAAGTGATATATTGTTCACGGCTCTGAAACACGGTCCACAGCGGACGGGTTTCTCCCACGTTCACCTGCTCCCTGTCATAGACATACAAGATAAGGACTCTCTGATGGTCCACATTCCTTACCGCCGACCTCACAATATACTGAAGCTGGTCTGCACAGAACAAACCACTGTTCAAATTCATCTTCCATGTCGGATCAGCAAGCTTTCGGCAAGCTCTCTTATTCAACCTCATCCTGCTTTCACCTCCGCGACAAAATCCAGCATTAGCTGCCCGGCAACACCTTCGTCTGCCGAAACCTCCTGTTTCTTCTGCTCCTGTTTTTTATCCGGCTTTTTCTGATCCGCTTTCTGCTGCTTACTGG
>NZ_JBKVCZ010000193.1:0-9492 GCF_046966825.1 Hungatella sp.
TTCTTTACCAGCCTTTCCAGAAGCTTCTGCATATTTCCGATCACCGGGTGATCTCCCAGGCTGTATTCCTCCGCCACTGGTTTCATCTTAGGAAATGCCAGCCAGGTGCTTCCTGCCTCATCTTCCCATACTGCGATCTTAAGAGGAAGCTCCAGCGCGATGCTCTGGTCCGCCTGCATGAGTCCGGTTCCAACCTTCGGTGCTCCGAATACGAGAACCGTTGTCGGTCTCAGTTCCAATCCTGCCTCCGCCGCGTTCCTTGCATGATCGAATTTGGCAAACACCGGAATATCAAGTGCGTTTAACTGCTTCTCCAGCCTGCTCACCGTCTCATCTGCCGAGAACTGGCCTTCCATCAGGAACAGCCGCGTATCATCGTAATTGGTGGACAGGAGATCTCCGAAGGCGCCGGCGATCTTTCTTCCCAGATTCGTGAAATCCACGCCCTCCTTGTTTGCCATCAGGGTGACGCATACCAGCTCCTCCGGATGGGTAAAGCGGCTTAAGAAAGAGGAAAATCCGGGTACGGAGCCTTTAATATCCATCAGGCCTCTGTGATGGTAGAACTGCCATCCGGCGCTGCCCGGAACGGTCCGTCCATCGGGAAGCTTCCATGACGCATAGACAACCGCCCTGTCTTCCGGCTTTTTGATCAGGACACCGCCAGCAAGACCGATATCCCAGAAGGAGATATCCTGGGCCGACGCCCACACGTCCCCAAAACCGCGGAGAGCGGAGGAATGCATCTGCGGAAACGCACTTCCGTCGCTCTGGTAGCTGACAGCCGTCTCCGCCGGATCAATATACCGGCCGTCGGTCTTGAATATCTGGTGAACGTATTCACTCAAGGATAAATCCTCCTGATGAAATGCTGAGAGACCCTCCGAAAACGATGTATGCTTAAGCCCAAGGAGTTCAAACTGATTCTTCTTGACGAATTCCTGATACGCCATTTTGCTCACTCTCTCGACCACTTCGGTCAGAAGGAGGAAATTCGTTGCACTCTGAGCCACCTCTGTTCCAGGTTCAAACTGAAGAGGCAGTTCCGCAGTCAGACCGATCAGTTCTTCAAACGTCCACTCTCTCGTGAGGCTGAATCCCTCCTGCTTCCTGTAATCCGCAAGCCCCGAAGCGTGATGAAGCAATTGACGAACCGTAATGCTCTTCCACTGTTCCGGGAGTGAATCCACATACGCTGCGGCAGGCGCGTCCAAATCCACGCTTCCGTCCTCGTACAGCTGCATGACCGCCACTGCCGCATATCCCTGGGAAATAGGGCCTGCCGGCCAAAGTGTATTCACCGATGCAAGACGCTTCTGTCCGGCATCTGAAAATCCGTATCCCACAACCCGCGGAATATAGGGTGCCTGAACAATCGCCAGGGTCAGTCCCGGGATCTCCTGTTCCTCCATAAACTTCCATACCATCTCATCCACGGTTCTTCCAAGATACGATACATCCGCGCTGCCCCTCATCTTCATCTCTGTGTGTTCTCTTGTGTTCATACTGAATACTCCTTTCGTTTTGGACCGGTCGCCTCTCGTTTCACGTGCTGGCAATCCTGCCAGCTCACTATGGTGAGCTCTGTGGCCGTATACTTAGACTTGTTTTGCTGTTGCTGCTGCTACTGCGATTATTGCTGTCGCTACCGCCGCCGTCACTACTGTTATAATTTATGTTACAGTTTATACTGTAATAATACATGTTACAGTATAAACTGTCAACAGTTTTTTATATTTTATTGATTAAAAGAATAGAAAACGTATTACGTCACAACTCCTTACCGCACGTTTTTGGAAAGTCTGGCTCCATTTTGGATACCACAAGCATTACAAAACAGCTTGTCCGGTTACTTCATTCCGTCCTTTTCATTTTCATCTTCGTTTCGCCTCCATAATTTATAAAGAGCAAATATAGAAAGCGCAGCCAAATTATGCTGTCACCTCAATCATTATCTGTAGATATGTTTTTTGAAAGAGATGATGAGGAAAAACTGTTTCTTCTATCTCAAATTAAACAGGCTGTAGATCCGAAAAAACCTTGCAGAATTTCCATAACTGTTTAGCAAAATTCAATAGCCAGGAAATTTACGATGAATGGCTCAACAGCGGCTTTTTTACAATTGTCAGAAATGACGCAGAAACGGATACTCGTTTAGAAACTGTCGATTTTTAGCAAGGCATTTTGGATTGTGACTTTTGTAGGGTGAGCATATTCATAGTGGAGGCAGCAGAGCCATCCGCTCTCCAGCCCATTTCACTTACTTTCTTTCAACCAAAAGCGCAATCCATATTACCGCCGCAAACACAGTAACCAGCGAAACGTTCACAACCTTTGCAGCGGTCATATTCCGGTCTTCCGCGGGGCAGTAAAACTGTGAAGGCCTGGAGGGATTACAGTAAAGTTCAATGGGCGTACCGTTCTTTCCCGTAGAAAAGAAAGAGGTAATCCGCCGTCCATCCATTCCCCAGTACTCTTTTCCTCTGTAGGAATAACGGTAAAACATATTTCTTTGGTATGTAAAGGAATTCCTATATTTCATTTTAAGAGGCTGACCGTATGGTTTCAGTCCCTCATTGATAAGAAGGGAGGCCATCCGGTCGACCCGCCCTATGACCCGCTCCGTACAGGCCTGTTTTATTTCTTCGTTTTTCCTGTCCATTTTCGATAAGTAGTATAGGACAGCTAAAACCCAGACACAGAGTAAAATCACAGCCACCAGAAGATTTGTCAGCCATTCGTTCATCGTTCCGCACCTCACCTTGATATACCATTTCTTTATTCTTTGCAGCTCTCTTCTCTCAGTATATCAGAAAAGCGGCGGCAGCAAAAGCGCTTATAAAGAAAGCTCCTTTTGAAACTGTGCTCCCCAGCGGATGCAGAAACGGAGCACCGTCTCCGGTACTCCGTTTCCCATCATGCGCACAAAACTGCGCATTTCATTTATGCATTAAATAATAACCTTCACCGGACATTTCGCCGCGCACTTTCCGCAGTTCGTACACTTCTCGTAGTCGATGACCGCCACATTATTATCCATGTGGATCGCATCGAACTCACACTGCTTCGTACATAAGGTACAGGCGATACAGCCTGATTCACATTTTGCCTTTACATCCTTGCCCTTATCATGGGAGCTGCACTGAACGAGGTGCTCCGCCGTATACGGCACGAGCTCGATCAGATGGTTCGGACAGGAGGCCACACATTTGCCGCAGGCCACACATTTCTCCTTATCGACAACAGCCACACCGTCAACCACGTGAATCGCATCGAAGGCGCAGGCCTTGACACAGGAACCGTATCCCATACAGCCGTAGACGCAGGCTTTCTCTCCGGCGCCCGGAACGACCGTGATCTTCTTGCAGTCATCCATGCCGTAGTAGTTGTACTGGACCTTCGTCTTATCGCAGGTACCCTTACATTTTACAAAAGCCACTTTCTTCACAGCGTTTCCGCCGTCCACGCCCATGATGGCGCCGATTCTTCCCGCAGCAGCCGCTCCGCCTACCGGACAGGCATCCACGGATGCTTCACCCGCGGCGATTGCCTTTGCCAGAGCGTCACAGCCTGCGTATCCGCAGCCGCCGCAGTTATTGCCTGGCAGCTCGTTGCGCACGAGGATCTCTTTTTCATCTGTTTCTACTTTAAATTTTTCGCTGGCTACACCTAAGAAGACACCAATCAAAATACCGAGGATACCTACTACGGCTGCCGCTATGATAATACCTGTTATCATTTTCGTCTCCTCCCCCTAAATTAATCCGGAAAATCCGAAAAACGCGATTGCCATCAGTCCCGCGGTGATGAGCACGATCGGCGATCCCTGGAAGGAATACGGAACATCGTTATGCTCAATCTTCTCGCGCACACCAGCCAGCATTACGATGGCGATGGTAAATCCAACGGAAGTACCCACGCCGTTGATAACGCTCTCTAAAATGCTGTAAGACTTCTGTACGTTGGTTAACGCCACACCGAGTACGGCACAGTTGGTCGTAATCAGAGGCAGGTACACGCCCAGCGCCTCATAAAGCGGCGGCATGGACTTCTTTAAGAACATCTCCACAAACTGAACGAGTGCGGCGATGACCAGAATAAACACGATGGTCTGTAAGAATTCCAGATTTAAATTCACCAGAATTCCCTTATAGATCACGCTGGTTACAAACGATGCAATGGTTATTACGAAAATAACGGCTGCGCCCATACCGGCAGAAGTTTTTACGTTCTTGGAAACGCCAAGGAATGGACATAAACCGAGGAACTGGCTTAAGACTACGTTATTCACGAGTGCTGAGCCGACCGCGATTAAAAACAATTCTTTCATCTATCCATCCTCCTATTCTTCTTTTTTCGAGGTAGCGGCCTTTAATTCCGCTTCCTTCTTAGCCAGGTCGGCCTTCTTCGATGCAAGGGCATCCTCCTCTGCCTGTCTCTTTCTTGTCTCCAGAATCTCATGATTGGACATACAGGAAGAGCCGGAACAGTTCATACAGTCACCGCCGCAGGCCAGTCTGGACTGGGGAACGGAACCGTTGGTCGCCGATGGAGCCTTGAACTTATTCTGGAGCGCTGTCAGGACAGCCAGCACGAAGAACGCGCCTGGAGCCAGAATAAAGATGGAAATATGGTAATCCTCCGGAATGAATACCTTTCCGAAGACCGCACCTGCGCCCAGAATCTCACGCACAAGGCCGATTGCTGTAAGGGCAATGGTAAAACCAAGACCCATACCGATTCCGTCGAAGGTGGAAGCCATCACCGGGTTCTTGGAGGCATAGGACTCTGCACGGCCAAGGATGATACAGTTTACCACGATTAACGGGATATAGATACCGAGAGCCGCGTTTAAGCTGGGCACATAGGCCTGTAAAAGCAGCTGCACGATGGTAACAAGGGTTGCCACGATGACGATGTACGCAGGAATCCTGACACGGTCGGGAATAATCTTGCGGAGCGCCGCGATGAGCATATTGGAAAACATCAAAACCACAGTTGTGGAAAGTCCCATACCTAATCCGTTGATGGCCGAAGTCGTAACAGCCAGCGTCGGACACATGCCCAGCATCAGGACGAAGGTAGGGTTCTCTTTTACGATGCCGTTATATAAACGTTCTGTACATTTATTCATGATCCCACCTCCTATTGCGGTATGCAGTTAGCTGCGAAGTAAAGAGCCGCATCTACTGCATGAGTCACTGCGTTTGAAGTAATGGTCGCACCGCTGATCGCGTTGATCTCGGAATCGGATGTGCTGCCTGTCTTCGTCACAGTAAATTCTTCTACTGACTTATCTTTATACTGATCCTTGAACGCAGGCTCTGTCGCCTTCATTCCAAGTCCCGGTGTATCACTGATTTCCAGGAGCTCCACGCCGGTGATCTGTCCTTCATTGGTGATTCCGACGGAAACCTTGACGGTTCCGCCGTAGCTGTCGTCGGAGGAGGCCGTTATGATGTGTCCGATCACGTTGCCGGAAGCATCCACTGCCTTTAAGGCCACGCTCACCGCGACATTGCCGTACTCAGGCTTCTGCTCCTTTAAGTTTTCTTTGGATACAGCCACCTGATCCTGAATCGCCTGATCAAATACAAAATCCACCGCATCCGGATAGGCAATCTGATACTTATGGAGACTCTCTTTCGCCTCGGCCATCTGGATCGGGACCTTGGTAATCTGATAGACAGCGCCCAGAAGCAGACCGGAAATCAAGGTAATTGCAAATAAAATCCATGCGTCTTTCATGAATCCGCCTTTTTTCATCTTACTTGCCCTCCTTTCCAAACGCCTTTGGAAGGGTAATCTTCTCAATCAGCGGCACCAGAATGTTGCTGATGATGATCGCATAGGAAACGCCCTCTGCGGATCCGCCGAACAACCGGAAAAGGCCGGTCAGCACACCTAAGAGAATACCGAACAGGATCTGGCCCTTCGGTGTAATCGGGCTGGTTACATAGTCGGTTGCCATAAAGAACGCACCGAAGATGAGGCCGCCGCCGCATAAATGTGCAAGCACATACATGAGATCATGCTGGCCGAAAATAAACACAAACACTGCAAAGGTGATTAAGTAGGCCGCCGGAATCCGGATGGTGATGACCTTCTTGATCAGTAAGTAAGCTGCGCCGATCAGCAGGGCGATCACGGATACCTCGCCGATGGTTCCCGGAATCTTACCGATGAACATGACCGGAATATCCACTGCCTGGCCTGCCTTTAAGGCTGCAAGCGGTGTCGGACTTACTACCGCGTCGTTATATGTGAAGGTAGTCATCTTTCCCGCAAATGCGATGAGTAAGAAACATCTGGCCGCCAGAGCCGGGTTCATGAAGTTCTGGCCAAGGCCGCCGTATAACTGCTTTACAACAATAACAGCAAAGATACCGCCCAATACCGGAATCCATAACGGGATGCTTGGCGGCATGTTGAGCGCCAGGATCATACCCGTTACCAGGGCGCTTCCGTCGCTGATCGTGACTGGTTTTCCCATGAGTGTCTCGTACACGTATTCGCTGAGCACACAGGAAAGGACTGTCACAAGAATGACAAGTGCTGCTTTTATTCCGAACTGATATACACCATACGCAGTCGCAGGAATCATGGCAATCGCAACATCCAGCATGATATTACTCGTTGTTACCTGGTCCCTGACATGAGGTGATGATGATACGTTTAATAATTTACTCATTCTTCACCCTCCTACGCTTTCTTTCTGCTTGCCGCAACTACTTTACGCATTTCCTTGAAGGCCTGGGTTAAAGGTCTCTTCGCAGGGCATACATACGTACAGCAGCCGCATTCGCAGCATTCCATACCATTTAATGCGGTAAAACGTTCGATATCGGAGCGTTCCGCCGCGTCCATCATCATCTGGGGAACCACATGGCTCGGACAGACGCTTACGCATCTTCCACAACGGATACAGGCGGAAGGAGCATGAATCGCCACCTCGTCCTTCGTCATACAGGTAAGGGCAGAAGAGGTCTTCGTCACCGGAATCTCTAAATTGAACAGTGCCTGTCCCATCATCGGTCCGCCGGAAATGATTTTTTCCGGTTCTGTCTTAAAGCCGCCGGAAGCCTCTAAAAGTTCCTTATAGCTGGTACCTGTCCGCACACTGTAGTTCTGCGGATTTGCAATCGCGTCTCCCGTTACCGTGATAATTCTGCGGATCAGCGGGGTTGTCTTGCAGACTGCATTATAAATAGAAATAACCGTATCCACGTTGTCCACGATACAGCCGGCGTCGGCCGGAAGCATGGAGGAGTTGATCTTTCTGCCCGTAACCGCATAAATTAAGGAACGCTCACCACCCTGCGGGTACTTCGTAAGAAGCGGACACACGGTAATTCTCGGTTCGTCCTTAACGAGCTCCGTCATCTTCTGAATGGCGTCAGGCTTGTTGTTCTCAATACCGATTACCCCTTTGGCGTTATCGAACAGCTGGAGGATGACATTCAGTCCCTTGATGATGCTTAAGGGTTCTTCCAGCATCATGCGGTAATCGGACGTCAGATACGGCTCACACTCCGCGCCGTTTACAATGATCGTATCGATGGCGGATTCGTCCTTCGGCGTCAGTTTTACATGAGTCGGGAAACCTGCGCCTCCCAAGCCTACGATGCCGGCCTCTTTTACGATATTACGGATCTCTTCTTTGGATAAGGTCTTTGGATCACGATCTTCGCCAAAGCCTTCCACCGTCTCATACATACCATCATTTTCCACAATGATGGACGGCACCATGGCGCCGTTTGCAACCATTCTCGGTTCCAGTGACTTCACTGTTCCGGAAACGGAGCTGATGATGCAGGCCGATATAAATCCGCCCGGCTCACCGATCTTCTGTCCAACCAATACATGGTCGCCCTTTGCCACAAGTGGCTTAGCCGGCGCGCCAATATGCTGGGACAGCGGGAAAACCATCTCGCCTTTTGGCTGCAGTACCGATACTGGTTTACTCATCGACAGTTCCTTACCCTCGTACGGGTGGATGCCGCCTTTAAATGTAGCCAAACCCATCTAACTAACCCTCTTTCTATACATTCTTAATCTCTCCCGGCAAAATATGACAATCGCATTTTTGCCATCTCGTACAGTATAACATAATTCAGGAATCGAAACAATTGAAACTTACACATTGTATACTGTGTTCTTTATGGAAATTCTTCCATTTATCAGATAAATACAGGGATAGAACACAAGAATTCCTTGTTAAAATTGTGACGAAACTTATTAACCCAGGTTATGTCTTGTATTTATATAAATACAATTATCTTAAAATTTTTCTGCTGCAGTGCCGCCGTTCCCCTTTTTATTTGATAAATCGATTCTGCTGCCGAAGTTTCCATTGTGAAATTTTTATTCAATTCCCCTGTCTAATCCCAGCTTCAGGGAGGATAATCTAATAATTTTTTAGTTCTTTAAGGTGATTATATATTAGAAAATTTAATAAATACACCACTATCTGACAGAGGAAAGCAGCTCTACCACCTTGTCTCTCGCCACCGCCTCAAAGCAGGCTGCGTGCTGGGAATCCGCGTAGGAGTAGGACACTTCCTCTCCCACCGTGGTTGGGTCAACGATCCAGTCCTTGCAGGAACTGTGGACCTGCGCAATGCCGGTTTTCTCCGCCAGTTCTTTCGCGTTGCCCGCGTTGATGCCGCTGCCTGCGAGTATCTCAATCCTGTCTCCAAAACGATCCTGGAGTTCTTTTAACAGCCGCCAGCCATCAGGAGCCTTGCTTTTCAGTCCGCTGGTCAGAATCCGGTCCACGCCCAGTGAAATCAGCTGCTCCGCGGCCTCAAACGGATTCTTCACACAGTCGAATGCACGGTGAAACACTGCTTCTCCGCCCTTTTCCCGGATGGCCTTCACCATCAGCTCCGTCTGAGATAAATCGATGGTTCCGTCCGCCTTCAGGCAGCCGAATGCGATTCCATCCGCTCCGTGTCCCATCATCATCTGGCAGTCAAAAAACATCTGTTTGAAGTCCGCTACCCCATAACAGAAACCGGCGCCTCTCGGTCTCGCCATGGCGATGACTTTTAGAGATGTTTCCCGTTTTACCAGCAGAAGTTCGGCCATAGAAGGGGTCAGCCCTCCCAGTGCCAGCGCGCTGTTTAATTCGATTCTCTCCGCGCCGCCGGCTGCCGCCTCCAGCGCGTCATAATAACTCCCGCAGCAGATTTCTACCGTAATTTGTCCCATTTTTTCCTTCCTTTCTCCATTTCGTCCACCGGAAATAAGCACGCATTTCTCATAAAAACGCGCGCCTCCGCCTTCCGGCTCATGCACGGCACACAGGGACAGTATATCAGTTTGAAAATACCATGTCAATTTTGATGGGGGTGTGGATTGAAGAAACGTGGACTTTTGCGTAGGGTATTGAGGAAAAGGGCGCGCGGGAGGCAGGGAGAGAAAGGTTCAGGGATTCCGAGGGGGTGGGACTAAGGGAGAATAACCCCCTCCGCAGGGGTCCCGGGCAAT
>NZ_JBKVCZ010000194.1:0-9455 GCF_046966825.1 Hungatella sp.
CCAACTCCACCGTCAGCGACATCATTTACGGCCGCAACCAGTGTGAGCGCACCAAAGAGCGCATCGCCGAAACTCTCGGCATCCAAGGTTAAAAGGGAAGGCAGTATCATGAACATATCTCATGATACTGCCTTCATTTATGATATTAATTATTTCATTGTAAGAAATACTTTTTTTGATAGGACCGAAATGAGAATAGAGATTCCCAAAACCCCAAAAACCACAACCCATGGCATTGCAGCATACCATTCAAATAAGAGACCATACATGGCATTGCCGATTGGCTGTGCGCATAGGGACATCATTAACACGCAGGATATCACTTTGCCAATCAAATGAGGCGGCGTTTCCTTCTGAATAAATGCCAGCATTTGAATGCTGAAAATCGTGGAAATCATCATAAACATAAAGGCACACACGGAAATGGCAATATAGCAGATGGCAGCGGGCGCGTCAAGAAACAGCACCATTCCAATCGGCAGAATGGTAAGCGCCGTTCCGAACAGAAGCAGGTGTGATTGGTGGAGTTTGATACGTCCACCATAGGCCCCCACAACAACTCCGCCAATAATTCCGCCAGTCATCAAAGCGCCTTGGGCATATCCATAGAGCTGGCTTGACAGGTTGAGAATCTGGGTAATCAAAACGGGCATTCCAACCAGCAGCATGGATGTTAAAAACAGATTAAAAACAGCTACGATACACATGACGTTCCAAATAACCGGTTTTTCATGACGGACAAATTGAATACTCTCCCGAAAGTCTGTTATCACAGAGGCTAGAATGCCATCATCAGATTTCTTGGGAAGGCAGGGGATGCGGATAAACAGCTCCAATACTGCCGAAGAAAAGAAGAAAATACCTGCAATAAGCAGAATGGGAGGCAGACCCCAGACTCCATATAGAAATCCACCGATAACCGGCCCTAAGATTCCGGAAAGAGAGTTTACCTGGTTGATGATGGCATTTGCACCCAGCAGATGTTCTCCATTCACAAGACTTGGAATACTCGACTGTACGGTGGGCTGATAGGTACCTTGTATGGCATACAGGATTATCATGATACTTAAAATCAAAATGACACCGTTTATCCTGCCAAAACACACGGAAAAAACGAGAATCACAACTGTTGTAAAAAAATCCAGAAAAACCATAATGTTGCGCTTGTTGACACGGTCAGCCAGGATTCCGCCAACGGGAGAGAGTACAATCATTGGAATAGTGGAGCAGGCCAGCACAGCGCCATAGATGGAGGAGGAGCCTGTCAAATCCAGAAGATAAAGGGGTAGGGCGAATCGTAAAATCGCATTGCCAAACAGCGATATAATTTGTCCAATGACGACAAGGGTAAAATTTTTGTTCCATAATGGGTACAGATGCATTTATTCCCCCTCCATTTGATTGATTTTTGGTATCAGTATTAAGGTAAAAATGGCGCCAGCCAAAGACAAAACGATGGCGAAAGCAGTAAAACCAGCCACTGCGGCATTCAGGTCAGCCAAAAGAGAGACGTCCAGTAGATTGCTTAACAGTACGGAAAAGGCAAAGGAGACAATTAAGGTTATGTGTGATGATTTTTTAACAAATCCAATCTGCATGGAAATGAGGCCGATTGCTGCTGCAATCACGGAAAACAGCAGGGAAAGTTTTCCGGTATCATAAAATAGGCTGGCGGAAATGGCATCCCCTTTTACCATAGGGAAAATCGTTTCGGTATAGTAAAAAAAAGTGAATACAAGGAGATTGCATAACAGCATGGCAGAGATGGAGAGAATTACTGCTGTCACTGCTTTCACAAGAAAGATAGTACTGTTTTTTATCGGGTAGGACAAAAGAAGGTAAAATCGTTTTCCCGTAAAATCATGAATAATAAATTGATTGAAAACTGCAGCGGAAAATACTGCAAAACAAACCATACTGAGAATGCTGGTCAGAGCAGCAATGGTTTTGTAATTAGAGAAAACAGGTGCAATTGCATGAACGATGGCCATCCCCAGGGGGATGGCGCTGTTTTTGTGAGGAATATAGGCAAACAGGTACGTTAATCCCAATAAAAATGCGGCCGTGGTAAGAATAATCAGCAGATACTTTTTGATGGGGTTCCGGCGAAATTCCAAGGTAAATAAATGTAACATCTTATCGTTCCTCCCGTTTCTTCATAAAATAGTGTTCCAATCCAGCAGGATACCGTTCCCGCAGGTCGGCCAGGGACGTTTCTTCAAGCAGTCTGCCTTTGGAGATGAATCCAATCGTATCCGCAACCTGCTCTATTTCCGAAAGAATGTGGCTGGATAGCAGAATCGTCATCTGATGCTGTGTGACAAGACTGGAAAATAATTCCCGCATTTCCCTGATGCCGGCGGGATCTAGGCCATTAATCGGTTCATCCAGAATTAACAGCTTCGGCCGGTGACTGAGTGCCCTGGCAATCGCCAGGCGCTGACGCATCCCCAGAGAAAATTTTGACACCGCCCGTTTTCCGGTATCGGGAAGACCCACCATGGTCAGGGCGGTTTGTGGAGTGAGTCCTTCCATTCCCATATAGGCAAGATGAAGTTTCAGGTTTTCAGCAGCGCTTAAATGCTCGTAAAATACAGGAGTTTCTATGAGCGTTCCAATCTGCTTTAATACTTCTGATGTCTGTGTAACCACATCATAGCCCAAAATAGTGGCAGTTCCGGATGTTGGTGTCAAAATGCCAGCCAGCATTTTAAATAAGGTGGTTTTACCGGCCCCATTTTCCCCCAGGAATCCGTAAATCGTATGTTTTGTGACATGCATATCACATGATTGAATTACCTGAGTGCTTCCTAATGTTTTTGACAGTCCATTTGTTTGAATGGCAAGTGATGACATTCGCGTTACCTCCCTCTTATATACGTTCGTACGTATGTATAATGATAAAAATAATCTGCCCTTTCCTGGGCAGGCTATTTTTATTACAGATTTCTGCGCAGTTTTTGAAATTCTTCCAGTACGGAGTCGTCAATGACAGGCAGACCCATACCGTTTAACAGAATTTGAAACTGCAGAATTTTTTGAAGATATTCGTCCTCATCGGCAGGGTAAATAGCCGGATTCATCCAGATATTTACCAGCAATGCAAAGCAATCGGCCGCCTGTTTGGGATAGGCGGCATGCAGGGAGCCGTCGTCATTACCCTGCTCTATAATACTCAGAAAAATTGGGGCAACCTTCGTTTGGCAGTCTTCCATCTGCCGGAGGAGAAAACGCGGTGTTTTGAGCAGCCCGTCTGAGAGTGCGAAGATTTCCCGGTTTCGTATGCTGTCGCCCAGACCCTGAAGGACAACTTTTTTCAGTTTTTCCAAGCCGCTTAAATCGCTGTTTTGGATGGCGTGCATTGGCTCTAAAGCGTAGTAGTAGCGGTCTAACAGGGCGTCAAAAATGTCTTCTTTATTTTTAAAATGATGGTAGACCGCGCCTTTTGTCAATCCTCCAAGGGCATCAACAATATCCTGCATTTTCACCTGATTGTAGCCCTGCTCAGAGAATAGTTTCAGCGAGACATCTAAAATACGGGTTACAGTCTCTTCCGGATATTTGTTTCTTGGCATCGTGAATTACCTCCCTGCTTTACATACCAACGTATGTATGTAAAGCAAGGATATCATAGGAGGTACCAAATGTCAAGTTAAAACCCATATTTTTAAGCTTCTTCTTTTCCATCCCACATCCCAATACAGCAACACACCCGCCATTTACAATTCATTTATCGTCTCCGTCACCGAGATATTCCGAATCCGTTTTGCCGGTGCATACACAGCGGCGCCGGCCGCGGCCAGCACAAACAGAAGGATGATTATCAACGGCCTCACAGGCACGCTCCAGACCGCATACTGGAAATGGCTGGCTATGAGGAAGTTATATAGCATCCTGCTCAGTACCAGGCCGAACGCACATCCAACAGCACAGCCGGACACCGCATACGTAAGCGTCTCTGCGGCTATCATTTTCGTTATCTGTCGCCCGTTCATGCCCACCGCCCGCATGGCTCCGTACTGCTTGATTCTCGCGGTCACACTCATGGAAATGCTGTTCATAATATTGAGCACGGTAACCAGCGTGATAATTGCCAAAAATCCATATACAAAGAATAAAAATGCCAGATAGGTGCTGGTGGTGCGCTGGTCCCGCCTGTCGTGGAACACAAAGGTTTCATCCAACATATTGCGGATTGCTTCCACATCCGCATCCGTCACCCGTCTCGCTGTCTGGATGAACAGAAGGGAATAATCGCTGACGCCGGTCAGACGCGTGAACGTCTGCTCCGAAGTGATAAGCGTTATTTTTCCGCCGGTCGTTCCATCCTCGTTAAACGGGTCAAAGTTCAGCAGACCGGCAATCTCCAGCGTTTCATCCCCTATCAAAACGGTATCCCCAATCTTTAGCTGGCTGTCCCTGTCCCATGTCGCAAGGACATAGCGGCTGTCGCCGTACACCTTTGAGATATCACTGCCCTTTTTAAGCTGCCTGTCTTTCATCAGACAATCCAAATCAAATTCACCATAGGAAATGAGATCGACCCCGCCTTCCGCAGTGACCCCACCGGTTATCCCGGCCGGAACATCAAACTGGCTCATGCGGCCAAACACACGCTTCACCCCATCCATGCCGCCGATTTCATCAGCCAGTGCATGGTCAATGGAATTGGAGCCGTCACTGCTGGAAATGTTGATGTCAGAGGCATTGGACAACTGTGGCATCAGGAACCCCACAAACTCAATCAACACGGAAAAACTCAAAAAAAGAATGATGCTGAGCGCAAAGGAGCCAGTCATCAGCAGCCAGTTTTTCTTTGCGGACACGGCGTGATGGATGCCAAGGGCAGTCTCGATTTTAAACATGCAAAACCGCACCGGATGGGAAGTCTGTGCGGCGCTGTCCGAATTGCCGGAGACGGCCGTTACCGGAGATACCCGGGAAGCCCGTTTGGCCGGAGACCTTGCGGCAATGAGAACCGTGATAACGCCAACGACCGCCCCGCTGACAATCCCAATGGGGCTGATTCCAAACAGCGGGATAGCGGAAAATTCTTCGCCGACCAGAAAGCGCAGGGCAGCGCACAATCCCCAAGTAGTGACGATGCCAAGGAGGATACCGGCCGGAACCGATGTTTTGCACCAGTTCAGGGCCTCCAGCCTGACAAAGCGGACAATCTGCCGCCGGCTCATCCCAATACAGCGCATCATGCCGAAAAACTTGGTTCTCTGGGCGACATTGCTGTTGATACTGCTCGAAATCATCAGAACTCCGGCAATCAGTATCAGCACAAACAGTACCGCGGCGGCGAAGTAGAGAGACTGAACCATCGTATTATTAGCAAAGTCTGCCAGTCCCAGAGACACCTTGTTGATTTCGATCTGTTCCTCTGTCAGCCCATACTGTTCCTTCAGAGCGGCAATCTGCTTCTTAACGTTCACATTTTCCTGAAAATAAACGTAGTAGACGGGATCGGACGCCTGGTGGTTTCCGTCACTGGTCTCGGAAAACGCGGTCTGGTTCTCATTTGCCGCATCGGACACGGATATGGAGGAAATGCCGGGCATGGAGCTAATTTGGTTGACGTCACGTGCCGGTATCTGTTTCAGCATCACGTTCCAGCTGCCATGTTTGGCCAGCAGCGAGGCTCTCTCCATGCGGACACCCATATCCGCCATGCTGAAAACGGCAGTCACCAGAAACACGGCAAAGATGATGCATAAAAGTGTCATGCGGTTTTGCCGCCGGTGGACACGTGCGGATATGGGAATAAGACTGAGATAACTTTTCATCCGCGATACCCCCCAAAATCGGTGAGAACACCGTCAGACACCTGAAGCACCCGGTCTGCGGACTGGGCGATACTTCGACTGTGGGTAATCATGATGATGGTCTGCTCATATTTTTTGGCGGCCTCCTTCAACAGGGCGATGACCTCACGGCTGTTCTGGGTGTCCAGATTTCCGGTTGGCTCATCGGCCAGAATCAGGGCCGGCCGTGTCATCAGCGCCCGCCCGATGGCGACACGCTGCTGCTGCCCGCCGGACAATTGGCTGGGGAGGTGGTGGCGGCGCTCCGTTAAATTCAGCACCAAGAGCAGCTCCTCCAGATAGGATTTATCCGGCTTCTGATAGTCAAGGAGAACGGGAAACAGGATATTCTGCTCCACGTTCAGCTCCGGAATCAGATTAAAACTCTGGAAAATGAATCCGATATTTCTCCGCCGGAAGATGGTCAGGCGGCTGTCATCCAGGGACAGAATATCCCTGCCGTCAATCAGCACATTTCCGGAGGTAGGTGTGTCAAGGGCGCCAATCATATTTAAGAGGGTACTCTTGCCGGAGCCGGACTCCCCGACGATCGCCACAAACTCGCCCTTCGGGACGGAAAAGCTGACGTTCTTTAGTGCGTGTACGGCGGCTTCCCCGCTGCCATAGGTCTTTGAAATTGATTTGACTTCCAATAAATTCATAGGGGTAAACCTCTTTCTATTTTGATATGAAAAGGTTATCACACCAACCTTACTGCCAGATGACACGTATCCTACAATTTTGTAGGAATAGGGAGATGAATGGTAAAGGCAGTGCCAATCCCCGGCTCGCTGTCCACCTCGATGGTGCCGTCATGGGCTTCGATAATCGATTTGGCAAGGGGAAGTCCAAGGCCGATTCCCTGGGTGTCCTTCGAGAAACGGCTGCGATAAAAACGTTTGAAAATATGGGGGAAATCCTCCGGGGGGATGCCATTTCCGTTATCTTTTACGGTGATTTGAACCGTGGATGCAAAATGTTTCCATTCCAGGCGGATGTCGGCGCCGCTGCCGGTGTTGTCGAAGGCATTTTTTACAAGATTGCTGACGGCTTCCATGAGCCAGCCGCGGTCACACCAGAGGGATACCGTGTCGTCACCGGACAGCGAAAGTTTCTTATGTTCCTGTCTGACCCGGTAGGAGAAATGCTGCTCAATGCATCTCATCATGTCGGCTACCTGCTCCATATTTTTTTCCATGACAGTGGTCCCGGCGTCAAATCTGGCGATTTTCAAAAGGTTCTGTACCAGCACGGTGATTCGGTCCAGCTCCTGCTCGGACAGAGTGGCAAATTCCTGGACGGCCGGTGATTCGCCGGCTTCCTCCTGGATAATCCCGTTGTAGACATGCAGGGCCGCCAGAGGCGTTTTCAGTTGATGGGAAATGTCGGACAGAGTGTCTTTTAAAAAGAGATTGGCCTTCTTTTCCTGCTCTGCATGGGCGTTTAAGATAGTAGCCAGGGAGTTTACTTCGTGAAACAGCCGGTACAGTTCCCCCTCCTCCTCACAGTCGATGCGCGCCTGCGGATTACCGGAGAGATATTCCCGGATTTGGGCAGCGGCATGGTCTATCACACGGCTCTGCTCTGTGAAATAGCGGTAGAGGATGGCCAGCATCAGGAGCCCCGTACAGAGAAAGCTGGCCAGCACATAGAGTACTGCGTGCTCCGGCCCCAGACCGATGATGACAGCGGAGAGCAGGACGCAGGCCAGCAAAAGCAGGAGCTCCCGGCAAAACAGCGATTTGATATGTCTGTTAGATAGTAGTCTCATATGGCACCTCAATCCATTGGATTCCATTTGTAGCCCATGCGCCGGACCGTCACGATTCGTTTGGGGTCACCCGGATGATCCTCAATCTTTGTGCGCAGTCTCCGGATATAGACGGTGAGGGTATTGTTGTCAATATAGTTGTCATTGCAGTCCCACAGCCGGCCCAGAATCTGCTCCGGCGAAAGGACAATATCCGGATGCTCCATAAACAGGCACAGCAGCTTGTACTCGCCTGCGGTTAAATCGAGGAGCTGTCCATTTTTGTAGACTTCGCCTTTTAAACGATCGACGGTTATGCCGTTGGAAGTAAGCTTGGTGGCCGGCTGGCTGAAATGATCACTTCTGCGGAGCAGAGCATTGATTCTTGACAGAAAGACGGCCAGCTTGAACGGTTTTGTGATATAGTCGTCGCCGCCGATATCCAGCCCCATGGTGATGTCCGTCTCCTCATCGGCCGCGGTGAGAAACATGATAGGCACTGTCGATGTCTGGCGGATGCGCCTGCACAAATCGTACCCGGAACCGTCGGGAAGCGACACATCCAGAATCACCAAATCATAGTTCCCATTTATCCATAATGCCTCCGCCTCCAGGCAGGTGCGGGCAATCTCCAGTTCATACCCCTGCTTCTTGATCGCGAAGGACAAACCACTGATAAAACTCAAATCGTCTTCCACGAGGAAAATACGTTTCATTGCATTTACCATCCTCTTTCTTATTCTGCGTTTTTGCGTTGGTGTTATTGTCTCATTATTATATACGGACGGCAGGATTAAAACAAGGTTTTGACAGGAAAGTAAAAAGGTTTTAAAATTAATACCAGCAGTTGACGGAAACCTAAATAAGAAGAGGAGGATTTTTATAAAATGAAAGAGAGTAAATTTAGAAACTCCGTTACGGAGGAGGCGCTTATTCAATATGAGCGGTATCTGAAGGATGGGGAAAAAAGCCGTGCCACGGTGGAGAAATATCTCCGGGATGTGAGGAAATTTTGGGATTATCTGGGGGAGTGGGGAGTACAGGAATTTGACAAGGAGCAGGTATTGGAATACAAGCGGTATCTCAACGAGCATTACAAAACCACCAGCGCCAATTCCATGCTGGCGGCCATCAACAGTTTTTTTGAGTATCTGGGATGTGAGGAGTACAAGGTCAAACTGTTTAAGATTCAGCGCGTCCAGTTTTGCGAGCCGGAGAAGGAACTGACCGAGAAGGAGTACGGGCGGCTGGTGCAGGCGGCGGAGAGAAAGGGCGACAGCCGGATGAGCATGCTGCTTCAAACCATTGGAAGTACGGGCATTCGAATCAGCGAGCTTCGGTTTATCACGGTGGAGTCCTTAGAACATGGCCGGGCGGAGATTTACAATAAGGGGAAATCAAGAGTCGCACTGCTGCCGGCGGAGCTGGTGAAGGTGTTGAAAAAGTATTGCCGGAGAATGGGGATTACAGGCGGAAGCATTTTCATCACGAGGAATGGACGGCCGATGGACCGGAGCAATATCAACAAGAAAATGAAGGAGCTGGGCCGGGAAGCCGGAGTGGACGAGAGGAAGGTGTTCCCTCACAATTTCCGTCATCTGTTTGCCAGGACATTTTACAGGATTGAAAAGGATGTGGTGCGGCTGATGGATTTGCTGGGACACTCCAATATCAATACGACACGAATATACACCGCGGGCACGGAGAGCCAGCCCAGGAGGCAGCTGTCGCGGATGAAGCTGGTGTTTGGTTAGCCGTGAGAAACGGATAAATAAAAAAATACCCCATAATAGGTATTATGCGGTATCTACAATCATCTATGGAAGGAAATTCCCTTCACGATATAGTCTATTATACCCACTTTCGTAAAAATTGCAAGATTGGAAATGGAAAAA
>NZ_JBKVCZ010000195.1:0-9333 GCF_046966825.1 Hungatella sp.
GGTTATAAGTGCTGCCGTTGTATGGTTTGGGCTGGGGGACGAGATAAAAGGTGCCAGGGATATGAGGTTTGGCATTGATATCCGCGGCGGTGTGGAGGCTGTTTTTGAGCCGGTGGGCCTAGACCGCGCTCCCACGGAGGCAGAGGTCACGGCTGCCCGCAACATCATGGAATCCAGGCTGGATGATAAAAATATTCTGGACAGGGAGGTCACGGCGGACATCGACCGGGGATATGTGATTGTCCGCTTTCCATGGAAATCAGGGGAGACACAGTTTAACCCGGAAGCAGCCATTGCAGAACTGGGAGAAATGGCGAATCTGACGTTCCGCGACGAGGCGGGAAATATCATGCTGGAAGGAAGGGACGTCTCTACCAGCAGCCCTGTGGAAAGCGGCGGAACCGGATTAAAGCAGTATGCCGTGGAACTCCACTTTACAGAGGAGGGGGCAAAGAAGTTTGAGGACGCCACAGGGAAGCTGACCGGTCAGCGCATGGGGATATTTATGGATGATGTCATGATCTCAAACCCAGTGGTAAAGGACCGGATTACGGGCGGGAATGCTATTATTGACGGAATGGAAAGCTATGGGGAGGCGAAGGAGCTGTCTGACAAAATCAACGCGGGCGCCCTTCCTTACTCTATGGCGACCCGGAATTTCAGCACAATCAGCCCTTCGCTGGGATCGGCCGCCCTGGATATCATGATGGGAGCCGGGATTGCGGCATTTGTATTACTCTGTATCTTTATGGTGATAAAATACCGGCTTCCGGGTTTTGTGGCCTGCCTTGGAATGGCTTTTCAGATGTGCCTGCAGCTTTTAGCCATCTCAGTCCCCCAATATACACTGACACTTCCTGGTATCGCGGGTATTATCCTGTCTCTGGGAATGGCGGTGGATGCAAATGTAATTATCAATGAAAGAATCGGTGAGGAATTAAGAGATGGATCTTCTTTAAGGGACGCGGTTCTTGCCGGGTATAAGCGGGCCTACAGTTCCGTGATGGACGGCAACATTACCAGCGCTATTGTGGCAGTCATTCTGATGATTTTCGGCTCAGGTCCTATGCTTAGCTTTGGTTATACGCTACTGGCCGGTATTATTATCAATGTTGTAATTGGAGTGTACTATTCAAAGGTGGTTCTGCTGTCCCTGGTGAAGGAGGGCTGTTTTTCCTCTCCAGGCTGGTTCCGTTATAAGAAAGAACAGCGGATCTACCAGTTTATGAAGCACAGAAAGGTCTGGCTGTCCATATCGGCGGCGGCCCTGTTTTTAGGTTTCCTTGGACTTGCCAGAAATGGCGTGAGCTTGGACACCCAGTTTACCGGGGGAACGACACTGAAATATGAGATTCAGGAGGAAACGGATTCGGAACGGCTGGCATCATCCCTGGGAGAAGCGCTTGGAAGAAATGTGAGCGTCCAGTTTACCAGGGAGGATGGACAGGGAAGGCAGTCCATGGTTGTTACGTTTGCCGGAAAGGAAGGTATCAGCCCGCAGGAACAGAAGCAGGCCACGGATCTGATTCACAGAGAATATGGAGAAATGAACGCGGAGCTCTCGGAGACGTATTCTGTCCAGCCCTATATCGGGCAGCAGGCGTTAAACCGATCTATAATCGCTATGGGACTTGCGGCAGTATTGATTACTCTGTATGTATGGATTAGGTTCTCGATTCTGTCCGGGCTTTCCGCGGGGCTGGCGGCCATGGCGGCGCTGGTACATGATGTGCTGATTGTGTTTGGCGTGTTCCTTGTTTTTGCGATTCCTCTGAATGACGCATTTGTGGCGGTGGTGCTTACGATCATTGGGTATTCCATCAATGACACTATTGTTATTTATGACAGGATACGGGAAAATATGAGGAAGGGGGAAGGGAAGGATATATTCTGGTTAGTGGATATGAGCGTATCCCAGAGTCTGTCCCGGTCTGTCTATACGTCCGTGACAACCGTAATCGGTGTGCTGATTCTGGTGGCAGTGTCATGGTATTACCAGATACCTTCCATTTTTGAATTTTCTCTTCCTATGCTGTTTGGAATTGTCAGCGGCTGTTTTTCTTCGGTGTGCATTGCCAGTATCCTGTGGGCTTTATGGGTGAAGAAGAGGGACGCGTGGCAGACGGGGACGGAGTAGCTTGGCGGAGCGTAATTTAACCGGGGTACTATGCCCGGTTTCCGCGTGAATAAACAACAGGCAAAAACAGGGGCGTTGGGATATGTGTTGATTATCCCACCGCCCCCTACTCGATTTTGTATCCACCGGATTCCGGTTTGACAAAACATAGTCCCGTTCTTACTAATCAGGTGTTTATCAAAGATTATTTATCCTGTCTCTAACTTTTTTCATCAATTTAAACCAGATACGGCTGCAATACTGTTCATTATGTATTAGCAACTCATACATATCTATTTTACCTACGGATTGAATGAATCCAAAGGCGCCCAGGGACAGACCGATGAAAATGAAGATATGGTATACGGCAGAGCCGATATAGCCTTTTGCGTCGATAGCAATAAATGTGATACAGACTGCCAGTAATAAGGCGCTCACGGTTGCTGCAACTTGATAACGCTTCTTAATCTGCATATATTGAGCGGACAGTTCCTGATAAAATACATGATCCAGAATCAAGGGTTCCTGCTTCAGAATTTTATGCGTGTCGTTTTCTTTAAAGGCACCGACAATCCAGATACAGATACCTGCCAAAAGAAATACGGCAATGCCTGGTGTTTTTAGGGGATCTCCGTCTGGCAACATGTTGTAAGGAATACCGCCAAGCAGCCAGGCTGCGGTTCCAAGGCCAAAATATCTATTAACCATGCTTTCGCTGGAAAGATAGCTGACCGCCATCTCTCTTGTGACATAAATATTGCCGCTGTTTTGATTTTCTATTCCAGTGGTTTCTTTTAAAAGAAAGTCTACAGGAACCTGAAAAATATCTGACAGCTTTAATAACTTTTCTGTTTCAGGATATCCATGGTTGTTTTCCCATTTACTGATTGCCTGACGGGTTGTATTTAGCTGCTCGGCAAGGGCTTCCTGTGACAATCCCTTTTCTTTTCTGAGGTTGAAAAGCTTCTCTCCAAAATTCATGTAGATTCCTCCTGATTTTGATGTTTTTATAATACCAGAACAAGCGGAATCCTTCTATCTTTTGCTGGATACACTTTGTCAACTTTTGGTTGCAGTCCTGAAAGATACTTATTCTTCAGGTAAAGGCGGTTGATTATCCTTCACCATCACACGGATCTGCTCCACCCGTTTTTCCGCCATTTTTAAAACAGTAACATTCAAATTCTGGTATTCAAACGAGTCCCCTTCCTTTGGAATCCGTCCGGCCAGTTCCATCACCCAGCCGCTGGCAGTGAGAAAATTAAAGTCCTGGTCTTTCTGCAATAATTCAAAAAGCCGGTCAATATTGGCGCTTCCCAGGACCAGGTATTCCTGATCGGATATCTTTTCTATTTCCTGCACCACTGTATCATGCTCGTCCCAGATATCGCCCACCAACTCCTCAAGAATATCCTCCAGCGTGACAATTCCCACGGTTCCACCGAATTCATCCAGTATGACGGCAATGTGCATTTTATCCCGCTGAAGCTCCTTTAAAAGCTGACCTATTTTCTTTGTTTGGGCGATGAACATGGCGGGCTTTATCATTTCCCGTATATCCCGGTCAGTGCGGATAATGTAGTTATGGAAATCCTTTTGATAGAGGATTCCGATGATATGGTCGATATTATCTTCATACACTGGCAGCCTGGAGAAGCCGGTCCGGGCAAACAGCTCTGCAATTTCCTCTTTGTCAGCATCCATTGGGATTCCTATAATATCAATTCTTGGGGTGAATATATCGCCTGCCTCCAGCTCCGTGAATTCAATGGCGCTGCGGATCAGGGTTCCTTCCTGCTTGTTGATCCCCCCGCCCTGCTCGGCCTCGTCTACAATGGTAAGCAGCTCTTCTTCCGTAATTCCCCGTTCATCGGAAGAACGGAAAACGGCGGACAACAGCTTTTTCCATTGCCGAAACAGGAAGTTGGCGGGGGCAAGTATTTTAATAAAGACATTGAGGAGGGGGGCGGATAGCATGGCGAGGCGCTCCGGCGATTCCTTGGCAATACTTTTTGGAGATACCTCCCCGAATATCAGGACTACAATAGTAGTTACCACGGTGGAGACGCTGGCTCCGGCCTCGTCACCCAAAAAGCGCACGAAGATGAGCGTGGACAGGGAGGCGCAGGCAATATTCACAATATTGTTGCCAATCAGAATTGTGGAGAGCATACCGTCGTAGTCCTCCGACAGCTTCAGGACAAGAGCGGCCCGTTTGTTCCCCTTTTCCGCCATGTTCTTTACCCGGATACGGTTAAGAGAAGAAAATGCCGTCTCCGTGGCGGAAAAATAGGCTGACATAATGATGCAGAAAACAATAATAATGAGGGATATGGTGTCACTTTCCATTAAGGTGATTCCTTTCTGTGATGTTTTTTCTTTCTTTTTACACGAAAACAGGCATGACTTCCCGCAACGGGCGCAGTCATGCCTATCTATGTATGGAAAAACAAGTTGTCGTTATATGGGGCAGCGTCTTCTGGCGCGTTGTCCGGCATGTAATGTATTCCCTCCTCCAGTTTAATGATATGGCAAAATTATACCAGAACAGAGAGCCGGAATCAATAAAAATCTGTTATTTCGTACCGTTCCAGAAATCACCATATCTTTTTGAAAAAGCCAGGGCCTGACAAAATATAAAAATAGTGTTAAATGTATCCACATCCTGTTGACAGCAGATGCCCCTCCCCATATAATACCTTCATAACCTTGAAATGGATTGATACGAAAGGAAATTACGGAACGTATGGACGACGCCGATAGCGACGCTGCCCCAGAATATAAGAATAAGAATCAGAATAAAAAAGGCATAACCTGCGCTTATGAAAGGGCGCAGGCTATGTCTTTTTGTATTCTGACTTATATAAATAATGATTTAGAGAAGAAAGGTGGGTGAAACATTGACAATTATAGAAGTTGTGGAAATATTAAAGGCGATTATCTTTGGCTTCATTCAGGGAGTGACGGAATGGCTTCCGGTCAGCAGCACAGGGCACATGATTTTGCTGAATGAGTTTCTGCCGCTGCGCCAGTCGAATGAGTTTATGGAACTGTTTTTTGTGGTTATCCAGTTTGGATCTATTCTGGCAGTTCCGCTTTTGTATTGGAAACGGATGGTCCCCTGGGCTTTGAAGGGCGGTTTTCGTCTAAAGCCGGATATCCTTCTCCTATGGGGGAAGATTGTCGTTGCCTGTATTCCCGCGGGCGTAGCGGCGCTTTTATGGAACGATGAGATAAACAATCTGTTCTACCACCCTTATGTGGTGGTTATTATGCTCATTGTTGTGGGGATTCTGTTTCTGGTGGTGGAGGCGCGAAAAAGAGAACCTGTGGTTCATACCGCGGTGGAGCTAACCTGGAGGGCTGCCTTATGGATTGGTTTTTTCCAGATGATTGCCGCCGTACTTCCAGGGACGTCCCGGTCCGGCGCAACGATAATCGGAGCATTGATGATCGGGGTATCACGTATTGCGGCGGCGGAATTTACCTTTATCATGGCAGTCCCTGTCATGGTGGGGGCAAGCTTATTTAAGATACTTCAATTTGGCTGGGAATTAACCTGGGTAGAGGCGGTTATCCTGCTGACCGGAATGATTGTGGCGTTTCTGGTATCTCTGCTGGTGATACAGGGACTAATGAATTTTATTAAGAAGCACAGCTTTAAAATTTTCGGGTGGTATCGGATTGGCTTAGGGATTGTTATGGCAATGTATCTACTTACTTAAATCAGGAGGTATAAAATTTGAAAGGTTCTGTTTTATCTGTCATGCTGAAAGGTCTCTGTGTTGGCAGCACCATGATGGTCCCCGGCGTCAGCGGAGGTTCGATGGCAATGCTGCTGGGGATTTATGACAGGCTGATATACTCTGTTAATTCTATTCGCAGCGTCAAGAGTCTGCTGTTATTGGGGACATTTTCTGCTGGAGGTTTTATCGGTATCCTCCTGTTTTCCCAGCCGCTGCTCTCCCTGTTGGATCGCTATCCCATGCAGATGCTTTATTTTTTTATGGGGGCGGTGGGAGGAGGGATTCCATTGATGTTAAAGAAAGCGGAGGTCCGGCAGTTATCCATACCCGTTTTAGTCTGGCCGGCATTGGGGATGCTGCTCGTATGGACACTGTCCGTACTTCCGGAAGCTCCTGTCCAGACGGGATTGTCCATGGGGGTAAAGGAAACGGTATTTCTATTAATGACCGGTATTGCAGCTGCGGTGGCTTTGATATTGCCTGGAATCAGTGTTTCCTATCTGCTTCTTGTTTTTGGGGTTTATGACGGTATGATCCTGGCCCTGCACGGGTTTCATCTGCCTGTTTTAGTTCCATTCGGAGCCGGGGTGCTTTTGGGGATTTTTCTTTCTACAAGAACTTTGGAACATGCAATGAAGAATTATCCACGGCCCACGTATTTAATTATTTTTGGATTTATACTGGCTTCCCTGGTGGAAATTTTCCCAGGGGTGCCAGAGGCCAATCAGATGCTTCTGTGCGGTACACTGGCTGGGGCGGGATTCTTTGCAGTCCGTTCACTTTCCGGGTTGGAGGAAACAACATAGGGGGAAGCTGGTGCCCAGAGGTTTTATGTCAAAACGCTGTATGGTAGGTTTTGAATAGATTAAGGAGAGTAGTACAGCTGAAAGGTGATAAGAAAGAATTTGAAATGAACCGGATAACAGCTTCTTATTTTACAAAAATAGCTGCTTTCCTGGAGTTTTTTGTGGCTGCAATCCTCCTTGTTGCCATATTATCTGGAGCGATTCTTTTAGCAGTGAATTTAATGGGGGACTTGATACATAATCCGCAGGTGGTAGACTTAAATCAGGTTTTAGGGGATGCGCTGGCGCTGGTTGTGGGGATTGAGTTTATCAAAATGCTGGTAAAGCACGCTCCGGAGGCAGTAGTAGAGGTCCTGCTGTTTGCCATAGCCAGGGAGATGGTGGTAACACATGCTGGATCGGCTGAAACCCTTATGGGGGTAATTGCTGTGGGAATTATTTTCCTGATTCGCCATTACCATTGTCCTGCAAAAACTGCCGGGGCGGAAAGGGGTAAGGAAGTTTGATAAGATTGCTATTACGGAATTATGAGTATTGGAATTGAGAGGAGGTGCCAGGATGGGAAAGATTGTTATTATCACTCTTGATGAAGCGGAGGAGCATGTTTTAAATAAGATATTGGACAGCATAGAAGCTGAAAAAATCCAGTTTGTAGATATATCACCAGCTCCGGTGCTGTCCCTATCAAACCTGTCACTTTATCCGCATGAATGTAAGGTAGAGGTCAACGGTCAGGAATTGACATTAGGGCCTCGCCAATTTGCGCTTCTGTATCTCCTGGCTCGCAATGTGGGACGCATTTTTACGAAAGAACAGATTTACTATCAGGTGTGGAATGAATCCACGGCTATTAATGTAGATGAAACAATCCGCTATCATGTCAGTGAAATCCGGAAGAAGCTGGAACAGATATATGGCTATGACTGCATAGAGACGGTCTGGGGAATTGGATATCGGTTTAAGCACGATAAATAATACGCAATACGCATAAAATTTCTGTGGTCTGTTGAAAAAGACGTAATTGGAACGTAAAGGATAAGTATAAAAATTAAAAAGGAGATGTATTCTATGTTATTAGCAATCGACCACGGAAATAAACAGATCAAGACGATTCACTGCCCGCCATTTGTGTCCGGGCTGCAGCAGAGTATTGAGAAGCCATTTGGAAAAAATATAATTCAATGTAATGGGACTTACTATACTCTTTCCAACCAGCGAATTCCTTACCGGAAGGATAAAACGGAGGATGACCGGTTTTTTTATCTGACACTGTTCGGCGCTGCTAATGAAATTGAGGCTATGAAATGTTATTCAGAAGATGTGATACGCATTCAGCTTGCGGTAGGGCTTCCGCCAGCTCACTTCGGCGCTCAAAATAAGAGCTTCACCGGATATTTTATGAACCGGGACGTGATTAAGTTCCATTATCACGGTAAGCCACATTCGATATATATTGAAGATGTGGTCTGCTTCCCCCAGGCTTATGCGGCCGCTGTAACCATGATGGAATCTCTGATTGACAGCCCCAAGGCGTTGGTTTTGGATATTGGCGGGTTTACGGCGGATTATCTTTTAATGAAATACGGACAGGCGGATCTTTCCACATGTGATTCCCTGGAAAATGGCGTGATTTTGCTATACAATAAGATTCGCTCAAAAGTAAATGCTGAACTGGATTTGCTTCTCGATGAAAGTGATATCGACGCCATACTGAAGGGACAAACAGACGGATATACAGAGCAGGCGGTTCAACTCGTTGAATACCAGGCGCAGGAATTTATTAATGATCTGTTCAATACCCTGCGGGAGCGTATGATTGATTTGCGGTCAGGCAGCGTTGTATTTGTTGGGGGAGGAGCGATTCTGCTTCGCAGACAAATAGAGGCGTCCGGCAAAATTGGCAGGCCCTTATTTGTGGACGAGATTAATGCCAATGCCAAAGGATATGAATTTTTGTATCAGCTTGAAATGGCGGGCAGGTGATTCCTATGGCGGCTAAAAAGGACAGGGAGCGCTTTACGATTAAGTTTAATGAAAATGATCCTGCACACAGAAAGGTCATTGAGATCCTAGAGAGCCAGGGAGCGCACAGCAAGGCTCCCTTTATCGTCAATGCAATCCTGCATTATATCCATTGTCCTGAAACCCCGGATATTCCTGTTTCATGGCTGATGGATAAAGGGGCGATTGAGGAGATGGTGAGGGGGATTTTGAAGGAGCAGGCGTCAGAAGCTTCAACGCCGCAATCTGTGCAAAAAACGCAGCCGACAGTTAAGGTTCACCCCGGGCCTGCAGCAGCAATACATACTGCGGCAGACATGCAGCCTGCGGTAAATACCGTGCAGACTCCAGAACAGGAAGAGACGCCGGCAGCGGTTTCCCGACAGGAGCAAACGGTTCCCCCAGTCTGCAAGGAGGAAGAAAACCATGCACGGGCTTTAATTATGAATACATTGTCGGCATTCCGGAATAACTGAAAAGGAGACATGGGAGGTTTATTTCTCCTGTGTCTCCTTTTCTTTAACAGCGGCTACAAAGCTTCCGATAATATCTTCCAAGTGTCTGTATTGATTCGGCGTCAGTTCAGATACCTTCGGGGAAAGGAGTGATTTATCTTCCTCTGTGACCTTACCCAGCAGCAAATAATCCGTACTGATTCCAAGAG
>NZ_JBKVCZ010000196.1:0-9123 GCF_046966825.1 Hungatella sp.
TCACATGGATCACGGCGGAATTATGGACTGCACCCAGATAAAAAAGGGCGCCGTGCTGTACCTTCCTGTCTTTGCCGAGGGCGGCCTTCTGTCCATGGGAGATTTTCATGCCATCATGGGCGACGGGGAAGTGGAGGACTGCGGCCTGGAGATCGAAGGCCGGGCTACGGTTCGCGTCGATGTGGTTCGGAACGAGTACTGCGTCCCATATCCCATGATCGAGACGGAGGACCGTCTGATCACCATCGCATCGGCGGAAGATGTGGAAGGCGCCTGGCGGGCCGCGACGAGACAGATGTATGATTTTATGAAAGAAAAGATTGGAATGGAAGTATCGGATGCCGGCATGCTTCTGACGATGACAGGCAATCTGATTATCTGTCAGACCGTGAATCCAATGAAAACCGTTAGAATGGAACTGCCTCGTTATATAACTCAGAGTTATGGCTTTTATTCGATCTTTGGCTCCTGAGGAAAATGTCTTGACTTTTATATGGAAAAGTATAATAATGAAAAAAATTAAGAATTGAATTAAAAATGAATCAGGAAACAAATCAACGAGGGAAAGAGGAAGATACGTATGGAAAAGAAAAACATCGACTGGGGAAATTTAGGATTTGGATATATGCAGACAGATAAAAGATATGTATCCAATTTTAAAGACGGAGCTTGGGATGAGGGTACTCTGACCGAGGATGCGAATATTGTATTAAATGAGTGTGCAGGTGTTCTGCAGTATGCGCAGACCATTTTTGAGGGCTTGAAAGCATATACTACCGAGGATGGCCGTATCGTAACCTTCCGCCCGGACTTAAACGGAGAGCGTATGGAGAATTCCGCCAGAAGGCTTGAGATGCCGGTATTCCCGAAGGAGCGTTTCGTGGAGGCCGTTACGAAGACAGTGGCGGCCAATGCCGCATATGTGCCGCCATTTGGAAGCGGAGCGACGCTCTATGTCAGACCGTACATGTTTGGAAGCAATCCGGTTATAGGAGTGAAGCCGGCTGATGAATACCAGTTCCGGATTCTTACCACACCGGTAGGTCCTTACTTCAAGGGCGGCGTGAAACCGCTCACCATCTGTGTCAGCGATTTCGATCGTGCGGCGCCTCATGGCACAGGCCATATCAAGGCAGGCTTAAACTATGCCATGAGCTTACATGCGATCATGGAAGCCCACCGCGCCGGATTTGACGAGAATATGTATTTAGACCCCGCGACCAGAACGAAGGTGGAGGAGACCGGCGGAGCCAATTTCCTTTTTGTGACTAAAGATAAGAAGGTAGTTATTCCGAAGTCTGAAAGTATTCTGCCGTCGATCACACGCCGTTCCCTGATGGTGGTTGCCAAAGACTATCTGGGACTGGAAGTGGAGGAGAGAGAAGTGCTTTTGGAAGAGGTGAAGGACTTCGCGGAATGCGGACTGTGTGGTACTGCGGCTGTTATCTCTCCTGTGGGCAAGATTGTGGATCATGAGAGAGAGATCTGCCTGCCGAGCGGTATGAGCGAGATGGGAGAAGTGACGAAGAAGCTGTATGATACATTGACCGGGATTCAGATGGGAAGAATTGAGGCGCCTGAAGGGTGGATTCATGTGATTGAATAAGCCAGGGGGGGGGGACGCCCTAAAGCAGAAAGACGGGAAAAGGAAAACGTTCGTTCTCCCGTCCCTCCTGCTCCCCGGACCACCCGGAAGGTTCGATAAGGCTTTTGGATTGCCTTTTGTTTGAGATTATGGTATAGTTGTTTTATTAATTTCCATTTATATCTGGAGATCTAATGCCAGTTACTGGCATCATGGCTGTTCGGCCGAAGCGTTCACAGGGAATATAGAATTGGGGTCAGAAATTGAATAAAAGAAAGGGAGTGGTCTGTTTATCGTTACTGGATGCAGGCTTTCGCAGGGTATCGGATATTAGGGGCCTCTATGGTAATGGTTAAAAAATCTGTTGAAAAGTACAACTGGTTTCAGTATAATGGAGGTAAGGAATATGGTAAAAGTGAATAAGAAATACAAAGACAGATTATTTCGAATGGTATTTAGCCGGAAAGAGGAACTGCTTTCCCTGTATAACGCGATCAGTCACTCAGAGTATACCAACCCTGAAGAGCTTGAGATCAATACGCTGGATGATGTAATCTACATGAAGATGAAGAATGATCTCGCATTTCTGATTGATGATGTTTTAAATCTCTGGGAGCACCAGTCGACCTGGAATCCTAATATGCCGGTTCGCGGCACATTATATATCGTAGAGGAATACAGAAGGTACATTGAGCAGAATGGACTTAATCTCTACGGGAGCAGGCTGATTACGCTTCCGATTCCTCAATTTTATGTGTTCTATAATGGTCTGAAGGAGGAACCGGATTACATCGAACTGAAGCTTTCGGATGCATTTTCCCGCGTTCATTCCGAACTGGAGCCGTGTATGGAGTTTAAGGCGATTATGATGAATATTAATCGCGGTCATAATGAGGGGCTGATGAAGCAGTGTTCGACACTCAGGGAGTATGCGGAATTCGTGGCGCGTATCAGGGAGAGGACGAAGGATGGAACGGCGCTCGGGACGGCGATTGAGGACGTGATGGATTCCTGTATCCGGGATGGAGTACTGGCGGAATTTTTGTCGATCCACAGAGCGGAGGTGTTCGAGGTGCTGTTGACGGAATATGATGAGCAGCGGCATATTGCCGATGAAAAGGAGTTGAGCCGCAGGGAAGGTAAAGAAGAAGGCAGAGCGGAAGGTACCTTAGAGAAAGCGCATGAAGTAGCAGTCAATCTGTTTGCCAAAGGTATTAGCGCGGAGGAAGCTGCCTCGATATGCGGAGAAGACAGCAGTCTGGTGGCGGAATGGCATCGGGAATGGGAAGCAGCAAAATAATGGGAACAGAATAAAAGAACCGGAACAGACAAGTTTTGATGGAGCTTGCCTCGCTGGGTAATCAGTGGGCAGCTCCTTTTGTCATGATAAGAGGAAGGCGGGAGATGTCAGATGTCTTACATAACTTATACCGATGCTGAGATGGAGATTGTGAAGAGCGGGATAGAGGCCATAAGGAATGTCCTGATGGGAACGGATATGGGGAAGAAGGAGAGCCTTCTTTTCTGTCTGGACCGTTTTCTGGATCCGTGGTTTGGGTATCAGCTGCCGTATCAGGACGCCATTGTGGACCTTCTTCAGGTGGTCATCGTCAGTGACAATACGCTTTCCGTGAAAGAGGCGGCGCTGCAGCTGATCTGCGATTACGCATGGCCTCCGTTTCCGGTTCTGGAGGAGAATTTTGAGCGTGTGGAGGCGGAACTGAGGCCGGATGTCTCTTATGCAATGCATATGGACAAAGAAATTGAAACGGATTCGTAAATTACTCTTTACAAAATGTTCAGAACAGGTTAGGATGAAAATTGTGTGCAAATTTTAATGGTATCATAGCTACTATGTCATTCTGAGTTTTGTATTCTGGACTCAGAATGTGGATTGAAAGAAAGAAATAAATAAGAAGCAAAAGATGGCCGGGATCAATGGCCGGGAGGGGACTGGATATGACAGCAGTACTGACAAAAGCGTTTGCGTTTGTTGCAATCATCGCCATGGGCTATATTCTGAAGCGGGTGGGATTTTTTCACGCAAAGGATTTTTACCTGATTTCCAATATCGTGATTAAAATAACACTGCCGGCGGCTATTGTATCGAATTTCAGCAAGATAACCATGGATTATTCACTGCTTGCCATGTGCGTAATCGGACTTCTCTGCAATTTTGTGACGATCGCCGTCGGATATGGGATCAATATAAGAAAGCCGAAGGAGACGAGGGCCTTTGCCATGCTCAATATGTCGGGCTACAATATCGGAAATTTCACCATGCCCTTTGTGCAGAGCTTTTTAAGCCCTGTGGGATTTGCGGCCACCAGTCTGTTTGACGCGGGCAACTCCATTATGTGTACGGGGATGACGTTTACACTGGCAGGTATGGTGGTGGGAGAGGATGAAAAGCCGTCTCTCCCGGGAATGACGAAGAAGCTCTTTTCCTCGATTCCGTTTGACGCATATATCGTCATGACAATTCTCAGCATTTTAAAATTGCAGCTTCCGGCAGTGATGATCAGCTTCGCGGATACAGCGGGCGGCGCCAATGCGTTTCTGGCGCTCCTGATGCTTGGGATCGGATTTGAAATCCACATGGACCGGGAAAAAATTGCACAGATCGTGCAGATTCTCGTGATGCGCTACGGCATTGCGGTTCTGATGGCGGTTGGCTTTTATTTCTTTGCCCCCTTCGGGCTGGAAGTGCGCCAGACTCTGGCAATCGTGTCTCTGGGGCCGGTGGCCTCGATCGCTCCGGCATTTACGGGGGCCTTGAATGGAGATGTAGAGATGGCGAGCGCGGTCAATTCCCTCTCCATCATCATAAGCATCGCAGCGATTACAGCCGCACTTATTATACTGCTGTAAGTCAAAAACCCCGCGGCAGTCGTCAGGTGGACCCGCAAGCGCGCCCGCCTGACTCGTTGCTCGCGGGAATAACAAAACGAACAGACAAGAGGAGTACAGGAAACTATGCATCAGAAGAGAAGCCAGTGGGCAAGCAACGTGGGATTCATACTGGCGGCGGCAGGTTCTGCCGTCGGCCTGGGCAATATATGGAAGTTTCCGGGAAAAGTGGGGACGTACGGCGGAGGCGCGTTTATTCTCTGCTATATCATTATCGTCGCTCTGATTGGTTTTCCGGTAATGCTGGCGGAATTATCAATCGGAAGGAGGACGCAGAAAAATGTGATCGGGGCGTTCCGGCAGCTGGATAAGCGATTCACATTCGTGGGAGGAATCGGCGTTCTGACTCTCTTTGTCATTATGTCTTATTACAGCATTGTTGGCGGATGGGTGATGAAATATATCTGGGTCTATGTGAGCGGCGCGCATTTTGGGGCAGCGGCGAATCCGTACCAGACGTATTTCGCGGACTTCATTGCGAAGCCGGTGGAACCGCTTCTTTGGGGAGCGGCATTTCTTTTTCTCTGTATCTATGTGGTGGTAAAGGGCGTGTCTTCAGGAATTGAGCGTGTCAGCAAGGTCCTGATGCCGGCACTGTTTCTCCTCCTTTTGGCCTGCGTGATCCGGGCAGTCACGCTTCCGGGGGCGAAAGAGGGACTTACCTTTATGCTGACCATTCGGCCGGAGTCGTTTAACGGCAACACGCTGGTAGGGGCATTGGGACAGGCCTTCTTTTCCCTTTCCGTGGGCATGGGGATCATGGTGACGTACGGTTCCTATGTTCCGAAGGACGATCATCTGGTGAAGAGTGCGGTCAGCATCTGCGCATTGGATACCATGGTGGCTATCCTGGCGGCCTTTGCGATCATCCCGGTTGTGTTTGTCACGCTGGGAGCAGAGGGACTGGGAATGGGCGGCGGCTTTGCCTTCATGGCGCTGCCGGAGGTATTTGCCGGATTTCCGGGCGGCAGGCTGTTCGGACTGGTATTCTTTATCCTGCTGTTCTTTGCGGCGTTGACCAGTGCGATCAGTATTCTGGAAAGCTGTGTGGCATTTATCAGCGAAGAGTTTCATTTCAGCAGGCTGAAATCCACGATTGTCTTATCTGTTCCGATGACGGTGCTGAGCGCCGGATACTCCCTGTCGCAGTCCGATGCGAGAGGCATTAAGCTTCCGTGGCTCGATTTTTCACAGGGCTTTACCATGCTGCCGATGAATGCAGTGATGGAAAAATTTACGGACAACCTGATGATCCCTCTGGGCGCTCTGGCCTTCTGCCTGTTTGTCGGATGGGTATGGGGGACGAAGAACGCGGTGGAGGAGATCGAATCGGAGGGAAGATATCCGATGGTGATGAGGAGAACGTGGAGTTTTATCGTGAGATTTCTGGCGCCTCTTGTAATCGCGGTGATTCTTTACTTTACGCTGGGGCGCGGTGAAGGGCTTTCCTAAATATTGCCGTGCGCCGCGGAAACAACAAAAAATGATTCATATTCCTTTATAAATCGTGTGGGGCGGTTTCGGATGAGTGTTTATATTTTTACATGATACGGAGTGAGAAAAATGGGAATTTTTATGATAGGAATTGATCACAGCAGGGCAGCCGTAGACATTCGTTCCGTATTCGCCTTTACGAAAAAGAATGCGGCTGAGTTTATGCATCGGCTTAAAGCAGAAAAAGGCGTGGCAGGCTGCGTGGTGCTGTCTACATGTAACCGGACCGAGCTGTATGTGAGCATTCGGGAGGAATATTCCATTTCACTATATGATTTTTTGTGCAGAGAAAAGGGGATTTCAGGAGAGAAGTTTAGAGAGTATTTTACAGAGCGGAAAGACACCGCGGCGGTGGAACACTTATTTTATTTATCCAGTGGACTTAAGTCCCAGATTCTCGCAGAAGACCAGATCATTACTCAGGTAAAGGATGCCCTTGCGCTGGCAAGAGAGGAATACTGCACAGACGGACTTTTGGAGGTCCTTTTTCGTATGGCTGTGACTGCGGCGAAAAGAGTGAAGTCTGAAGTCACATTTTCCAGAGGAAATTCCTCCGTCATTGACTATGCGATCCGGTTTCTGGAGGGACAGGGATTTTCCCTGGAAGGAAAGAACTGCATGGTGATTGGAAACGGCGAGATGGGACGGGTGGCTGCCCTGGCCCTGAAGGAGAAAAATGCAGATGTGACCGTTACTGTCCGTCAGTATAAGAGTGGTGTTGTAAAGATTCCGGAAGGGTGTAAACGGATCAACTACGGAGAACGTGCGGAACTGCTCGGCAAATGTGACCTGGTGGTGTCGGCCACATCGAGCCCTAATCATACCATTACGAAGGAACTGGTGGAAAAGGCAGGCCTTTTGGGTCCTGTAGTGATGATTGATTTAGCGGTGCCGAGAGATATAGAGCAGGAAGTGGGAATGCTCGACCGCATTACACTTTATGACATGGACAGCTTCCAGGCGCCGTCACTTTCTGTACAGATGGCGGAAAGCTTTGGCCAGGCCGGAGCAATTTTAGAAAAATATATTGACGAGTTCTACGGCTGGTTATCAGGCCGCGATGTGATCACTGAAATTCAGAAAATTAAGAGCTGTGCGGTGAATGATCTAAATGTCAGAATCGAAAAGATATATAAAAAAGCGCCTTTGGGTGAAGAAGACAGCAACCTGTTACTGGAAGCTGTGGATGCGGCGGCCGCAAAAGTAGTAAATAAGATGCTTTTCGGTCTGAAGGAATCTTTGGATCAGGAGACCTTCAGAGCATGTTTACAAGCACTTGAGGGACTCTATGGAGAATGCTGATATGACTGGAGGAAACGGAAGATGGACATGAATGTAAGACCGAGACGGCTGAGAAAGAATGAACCGCTCAGGAGAATGGTGCGGGAAACAAGAATGGATAAGAGTTCTCTCATTTATCCCATGTTTGTGCGGGAGGGGATCAATGTGGAAGAGGAAATTCCGTCCATGCCGGGACAGTACCGTTATAGCATTGACAGATTCTTATTTGCGTTAAATCAGGTTCTGGAATCTGGTGTGGATAAAGTGATGCTGTTTGGTATTCCTAATAAGAAAGATGAGGTGGGAAGCCAGGCATACGCGGAGGATGGGATCGTTCAGCGGGCGCTTCGGGAGGCCAAAATGCGGTTCCCGGAAGCATATTTAATCACGGATGTATGCCTGTGTGAATATACTTCCCACGGCCATTGCGGCCTGTTGTGCGGCTGTGAGGTGGACAATGACAGCACACTTTCACTTCTGGCCCAAACGGCGCTGTCCCATGTGGAAGCGGGGGCGGATATGGTCGCACCATCAGACATGATGGACGGCCGCGTAGGGGCCATCCGGAGAAAGCTCGACGATAGCGGGCACTGGGATACCCCTATCCTTTCTTATGCGGTGAAGTATGCTTCCGCGTTTTACGGGCCGTTCCGCGAGGCGGCAGGTTCAGCGCCGTCCTTCGGTGACCGGAAAGGATATCAGATGGATTACCATAACCGAAGAGAAGGGATCAAGGAAGCCTTGCTGGATGCGTCTGAGGGCGCTGATCTTTTGATGGTGAAACCGGCGCTTGCATACTTGGATGTGATTGAAGAGGTGAAGAGGAGTACACTTCTCCCCGTGGCGGCATACTCCGTCAGCGGGGAATATGCCATGGTTAAGGCGGCCTCCGCAATGGGATATATCGATGAGGCGAAGATTATCTGTGAAATGGCGGCTGGAACATACCGTGCCGGAGCAGACATCTATCTGACCTATTTTGCGAAGGAACTGGCAGGCTTTATGGAAGAAGGGAGAATCGGATGAGTTCAAGATCTGAAGTGTTATTTGAGCGCGCCCTGAAGGTGATTCCGGGCGGTGTCAACAGCCCGGTAAGGGCTTACGGCGCGATTGGGGAATCCCCACGTTTTATAAGTAGAGCAGACGGCTGCCGGATATACGATGTGGACGGGCGTGAATATACGGACTATATCTGTTCCTGGGGTCCCATGATTCTGGGCCATAATGATGAACGGATCCGGGAGGCGGTCATTCGCGCCTGCGAATCGGGATTGAGCTTTGGCTGCGCGACAGAGCGTGAGGTGGAAATGGCGGAATACATCTGTGAACGGATTCCCCATATCGATATGATCCGTATGGTAAACTCCGGTACCGAGGCTGTGATGAGCGCTGTGCGTGCTGCACGCGGATTCACGGGGAAAAACGGGATAATCAAGTTTGCTGGGTGTTACCACGGTCATAGTGATGCTATGCTGGTCAGTGCCGGAAGCGGCGTCATGACGAGCGGAGTTCCGGACAGCGCCGGAGTTCCGTCTGGCTGTACACAGGATACCAGGATTGCTGTCTATAACGATTTAGCCAGTGTGAAGAGTCTCCTCGAAGCGGAGAAGAATGAGATTGCAGCGATTATCGTGGAGCCGGCAGGCGCGAATATGGGCGTGGTTCCTCCGGCTGATGGCTTTTTAGAAGGGCTTCGCAGTCTTTGCGATGAGTATGGCGCCATGCTCATTTTCGATGAGGTCATCACGGGATTCCGTCTGGGCTTTACCGGAGCGGCAGGCTTATTTGGAGTGGCGCCGGATTTGGTTACCTACGGCAAGATTATCGGCGCGGGAATGCCTGTGGGCGCATAT
>NZ_JBKVCZ010000197.1:0-8802 GCF_046966825.1 Hungatella sp.
AAAGAAAAAAGACAACCGCCTCCTATTAGGAGGCTAGTTGTCTACAGTCTGAACATAGGGAGCATTACCAGCAGGTAATGCTCCCTATGTTTTTTGTTGTCATTTATGTATTTATTCTTTATGAATCCATATCTTCGTCCGATCCCTTACCCGATTTGCGATCTTCCTTATCCGATCCCTGATCCGGCAATTCCCCGGTCTTCTGTGCGGCGGTTCTCTTTGCCTTTTCTTCCGCATAGATCCTGTCGATCTTCCGGTTATGGCGCCGGGCGATGGAAATAACAATAGCCGCGAGCAGGGCTAACGGAATCCAGAAAGGACATGTGGTGATGAAGAGGATCAGTAGATTCGTCAGGGCTGTGACGATGGACTCGAAATTCTTTGCGAGCCCGTTTTTAATTCGTGCTCCGGTCGTCTCCGGTGTGACAGGCGTGTAGGCCGTCACTTCTGAAATGCTTAAATAGACGGTGCTGTAATCCACCTGATTGTCGTAGAGGCGAAGCTGGGACTCCATGGATTCCAACTGGTAGCGAATATCAGAGAGCCGCTGTTCCAGCGTGATGACCGTATCGATGGACTCGGCCTTCTCCAAAAACTGCCAGATGCGTTCCTGCTCGATCTCCAGTGACTTTTTCCGGCTTTCCACGTCGCTGTACTGAAGTGTTACGTCCTGCGTGGACTCTGATTTGTTGGTGACGTTCCCGCTGTCACTGACCGCTCCCACGAAACGGTCCAGTTTATCGTTGGGGATGCGCGCGGTGATGTTGCCGTACCGGGGAACAGGCTCTCCGCGATAGTTCAAGCTGGTGCCGGAGATATCGGACTGTTCGATGTAGCCGCCTGCTTCAGACAGCTTGGCATTGATGCCGGAGATCATCTTGTCGAATTCTTCCGTCTCCACCTGCATCGTGATGTTGCGGATCAGTTTGCGCCCTTCCGGCAGGAGCGGAGTACCTGACGCATCCATCTCCAGTTCGCCGCCGGAACCGCTTTCGGATTTCTGAGATGCAGAGTCATAGGTCATAGAGGTGTTTGACACGGTTTCGGCGGCTGCCTCTGTGTAAGCCGCCGTTGCTTCTGCTACCATTGAAGATTTGCTGCCCGAGCCGCATGCGGTGATTCCGACCACAGCGGCAAAGAGCGGAATCATAAGTGAAACCACTTTTTTCATAATGATTCTCCTCCCTGAGAATGGATTAAATTTGGTTCCCGGGCGTACAGATGAAAGAAAGCAATTTTCCGCTACGCCCTGATAAGAGAATACCATGGCAGAAAATGGATTGCAACGAAAGTAATAAAGGATTAAGAAAACATTAGATGTTTGGAAACAATATTAAGAAAAAATGAAAAACAAATCTGCAAAGACGAAATAAAAGAGAAAGAAAGCATACTTGACAGTCTATATAAAAGGCGGTACCATAGACTTATAGAAAAAGGAATCGCGCTGGGATTATCGGAAGGTTCCGGTGCGGGGAAGGGAGTAATAATATGGGGAAGAAGTGGATGACCGCTGTTGTTGCCGCGGCGCTCAGTGTGGTAATGGCATCATCGGCATTTGCCGGAACCTGGGAGAATCAGGAGGGAAGATGGAAGTATCACAACGATGACGGCAGCTATGCGGCAGCCCAGTGGGTAGAGGACCAGGGAACCTGGTATTACGTGGAGCAGGACGGCTTTATGAAGACCGGCTGGTTCCAGGATGGCGCCGGAGTATGGTACTATTTTGATGAGAATACGGGGGCCATGGTTTCTGGCACAACCCGGAATATCGGGGGAACCGATTATACGTTTGACGGTTCCGGAGCGTGGGTACAGCCGCAGGTACGGCTGAATGACGGCTGGAATGGGACGACCTACGTGAACCGGCTGGTTGGATACCAGATTACGCTGCCGGATTCCTATCAGGCTGTTTCGGGGAATACCGTCTCACTGCCGGAGGAGGCGCAGTACGACATGGTGGCGTCAGCGCCCGACGGCAACAGTATCATCGTCACCGCCATTATCAATATGTCTGAGCTGGACGGGGAAAACTGGTCGGATGAGGAACTGGCCTATTACTTTAAATATATTTATAGAAGCGAAAGCGATGTCATCGGCGCTTCCTTCAACGATCTGGGGTTCGCAAAGATCACGTTAATACAGAGTGAAGAGGGGATTGCCGATGTCTATTTCAAACGCTGCGGCTCCTATGTACTGATGATTGAGACCGTGTTTATTCCATCGAGATGGCAGGAGATTGACGATATTCTCCACACGATGAAGATTCCAAACTGATGGATTCCAAACGGATGGATTCCAAACGGATGACAGGATAAGAATTACGCACGGGCGAAGCGGTATGCCCTTTTGGCAGGCAGCCTGTTATCCAGGCTGCCTGTTTTACGTCTTCTTCGCATCGGAGGGGGTGGATTCAAAGTATTTTTTGTACGCCCTGGAAAAGGTAGAATAGTTTTTAAAGCCGCAGTCAAAGCATACACTGGTAACGGGCGTCCCGCTGCGAAGCAGATCCCGCGCCAGCAAAAGGCGCTTTTCGGTTATGTAATTTCCAAGGGTATAGCCGGTGGCCTGTTTGAACAGGTGCATCAGATGGTAGCGGCTTAAATAAGCGGCGTCGGCGATCTGATCTACGGTCAGATCCTCTGTCAGATGCCCGGCTATGTATTCCATGACTGCGGAGATTCTGCGGTCGCCGGTGCCGGGGGAGATGTATTCCACCCGTCCGGTCAGGGCGGCGCGATTTAATTTGATCATGAACTCCAGAAATACCACCTGGCAGTACAGCTCTTTCGCGTATCCATCGTGGGCGCAGGCGTATTCTAAATCGGTGATAGTCTTAAAGAGTCCGCTCTTCTCCAGCGAATGAATCCGCAGTACGTTGGAACGCAGCTCCTTCGCCTTATGGAAGCAGTCGCTTAAGTCGTAGGTGTCGGACCGGTAGGAGGTGATGAAGCGGGGGGAGAGGTAGACGATGATCCGTTCATAGGGAACCGACGGATCGATGTCCGGCCTGTGAATATCGTTATGGCTTACAAGGACGATATCGTAAGGCTGCAGCTCATACGCCTGGCCTTCGATCCGGTATGTCACACGGCCCCGGATGAAGATGATAATTTTATCGAAATCGTGGTAGTGGTATTCAAAATCCTGTTTTTTTGTATCAGTCAAATGGAACAGCCGAAAGTCGCTGTTTAGGTATCCTCTTTTTTCATAGCCGGTCATAAGTTCTTGTTTCCTTTCCTCAACGGTTCTATTATACAGCAATAGACACAATATGCAATAAAAACAGCATAATATCGATAGAATTGATAAATAATGCTGGCTATAATAGAGGGAAAGAATGAATGACAAAAGAGGGAATTAATCATGAAGATTATTGTTTTAGCAGGCGGATACAGTCCGGAGCGGGATGTGTCCCTGTCCTCGGGCTCTTTAATTGCCAATGCGCTGATGGAGCGGGGCCATGAAGTCTTTTTCCTGGATCCCTGGCTGGGAATCAAGGCAGGAGAGCGGGGTCATTACAGGACCAGGGAAGACGGGCTGGGCTTTGCTTACGAAATCGGCGGGGAAGCCCCTGACTTAGAGCTGCTCGGAGCAGGTACCGGTGCGAAAATATCGCTGATTGGCCCTGGCGTTCTGGAGGCATGTCGGGAGGCGGACATGGTGTTTATCGCGCTCCACGGCAGCGCAGGAGAGAACGGACAGATCCAGGCAGTACTGGAGGCGTACGGAATTCCCCATACGGGCAGCGGTTATATGGGAAGCTTACTGGCAATGGATAAGAATATTTCCAAGATTTTGATGAGGGCGGCAGGAGTGGCTACTCCCGACTGGTATCTTGCAGAAAAGGGAAAATGCAGTCAGCCGGAATTCCTGCCCTGTGTCGTAAAGCCTCTGGACTGCGGTTCCAGTGTGGGAGTCACAATCGTAGACAACGAAGAAGAATGGCATACGGCGCTGGAAGCAGCATTTTCCTATGGTGACCGCGTACTGGTGGAGAAGAAGATTACGGGACGGGAGTTCTCTGTAGGCGTACTGGGCGGAAGAGCCCTGCCTGCTATAGAGATCATACCGGAAAAAGGATTTTACGATTATAAAAACAAGTATCAGCCCGGCATGACCAGAGAGATCTGTCCGGCCGGGATCGATGAAAAGCAGGAGTCAAGGCTGGAAGCTGCCGCTCTGACGGTCCATCGTATCCTGGAACTGGGATACTATTCCAGAGTCGATTTTCTGATGGATGGAGACGGCGCCATCTACTGTCTGGAAGCCAACACACTTCCGGGTATGACGCCTTTCAGCCTTCTTCCGCAGGAGGCGAAGGCAGCCGGAATCACATATCAGGAATTATGCGAAGCAATTGTTAAAAACGGGAAAGGAGCCGCATTATGAAGATTACATTAGAGAAATACCATGGACTCGGAAACGATTACCTGATCTTCGATCCGAATAAAAATGAATTAAAGCTCACAAAGGAGGCGGTACGGCTGATCTGCAACCGCAATTTCGGCGTCGGATCGGACGGCCTTCTCGTTGGCCCGATTCTGGGGGAAGACAAGATGACGGTGAAGATCTTGAACCCGGATGGCAGCGAGGCGGAGTTAAGCGGAAACGGTGTCCGGATATTCGGCAAATACTTAAAGGATGCGGGCTATGTGCAGAAAAATCATTTTTCGGTCAATACCTTAAGCGGGGAACAGCAGATCCACTACCTGAATGAAGAAGGAACGAGAATCAAGGTTTCCATGGGGCATTTAAGCTTCTGGAGCGACGAAATCCCGATGACGGGGCCGAGGCGTGAAGTCTTAAATGAGACGATGATGTTTGGCAGCATTCCGTACCGGGTGACCTGTGTCTCCATCGGCAATCCTCACTGCGTGATCTGGCTGAGCGATATCTCAAAGGAGCTGGCCTGCCGCATCGGCCGCCACTCCGAAGCGGCCGAGTGTTTCCCGGAAAAGGTAAACACCGAACTCCTCAGGGTGGTAGACAGGACCAATATCGAAATCGAGATCTATGAGAGAGGCGCTGGCTATACCCTCGCATCCGGAACCAGCGGCTGCGCCGCGGCGGGAGCGGCCTACAAGATGGGCCTCACCGATCCCAAGATGTATGTCCATATGCCGGGCGGAGTGCTTGAAGTGGAAATCGAGGAAGACGGCTCCGTCCTGATGACCGGAGACGTGGGCTACGTCGGAAAATTTACCTTATCCCACGAAATGGTGGAGCAGCTGCGCAGCCTGTGAGTCCTGGTATTGACAGCTTGAAAAGCGGGTGAAACTTGCCGCAAGGATGTATCCTGTATACATCTTTGTGTGGGCAAATTTCACCCGCCTTTTCATTCTGTACCGCAATTTTCTACGCACAACATCAATTTCGTTTTGTTGACGTACCCCCTCCCATAGCTTATAATAGATAATAATTGTGATAGAATGCCGGCGGTATTGACTGCGGCAGAGAGGCGGAACGTATGGATCAATTGCCAGTGGCTGGAGAAGGTACCGGCATTTATGTTATAGACGAAGATTACAGGATTGTCTACTTCAATGAAACAGCAAAGGCTGTCTGCCCGAATTTAAGAGTAGGGATCACCTGTTATCAGGGAATCTGTAATGGAGATTCTCCATGCAGCGGCTGTCCGGGCATGAAGGAGGACTGCAGCCGTATTCTGTTTTACGACGCGGTGAACCGGCAGTGGCTTGAATTGTCGTCGGGACAGGTTGAGTGGCCTGGGTGCGGGCGGTGCTGGCTGATGCTCTTTAAGGTCGTGGACAGGCAGAGCAGGAGCCTGTTTTACGATTTGACGGAGACCAGTGTCTATGAAGAGCTGTTCGAGTTAAACCTGGCAGAGAATACCTATAAGATACTCTTCCATCAGAATGGGAAATACGTGATTCCCGCCATGGAGGGAAGACTGGATACCATGTGTATGGAGGTTGCAGATCGTATGATTGATCCGGAGGACCGGGAGCGATTCCTGGAGTTCTGGAATTTCGATACGCTGTCGCAGCGCCTGAGCGGAAAAAACCACACCATAAGAGGGGAATTTCGGAAGCTTCTTGTGTCCGGGGAGTACTGCTGGGTGGCCCAGACTGCCGTGCTGCTGCGGACGGGGGAGCAGGATAAGACGGTTATCATGGTTTTTATCCAGGATATCGATCAGCAGAAGAAGCAGGAGACTGCGGTTTTGGACAGAGGCGGAAGCAGGCTGGAAGAGAAGGATTCCATGATGGGATTGTACCGGTACGGTCCGTTTCTAGAGAGAGCGGAACAGTTTCTACGGGAAAAGCGCGGCGCAAGGTTCAGCATGGTTGCCATCGATATCGAGCATTTCAAGCTGTTTAACGAATGGTTCGGGGAGGAGGCCGGGGACCGGTTCCTGATCAGCATTGCGGAGCAGTTAAAAGAAGTCGAAAAGCAGTGCGATTCCATGGCCGGTTATATGGGCGGCGATGATTTTGCCATCATCATTCCGAGAGACGAGTCGGTTCTTGGGAATCTGGAGCGGGGAATTAAGCATTTTGTGAAGCAGTACGGGGGAAGCGCCGGATTCCTTCCAGCCTTCGGTGTCTATGAGATAGAGGATTGGAATCTATCCGTCAGCATGATGTATGACAGAGCTTCCATCGCCCTTTCCACGGTCAAGGGGAATTACTTAAACCGTACAGGGCGGTACGACGCGGGAATGAAAAAGAAGATGGAGGACGATCAGGTGCTTCTGTCGGAGGTTCAGAGGGCCCTGGACAACCGGGAGTTTATCTTCTACGCCCAGCCCCAGTGCAATATGCTGACGGGGAAGATTATCGGACTGGAATCGCTGGTCAGATGGAACCATCCCGTAAGGGGCATCGTGCAGCCGGGGGAATTTATTCCCCTTCTGGAGAGCAATGGCTTTATTACCAATCTGGATCTTTACGTCTGGGATATGGTGTGCGGAAGGCTTCACGACTGGATTGCGGCGGGGCATAAGCCGATTCCGATCGCGGTCAATGTCTCCAGAATCGATATCTATTCCATGAACGTTACGAATACGTTTGCAGAGCTTACGAGCCGGTATGAGATCGATCCGGCGCTCCTGGCCATCGAGATCACGGAAAGCGCCTACGCCGAGGATTACAATCTCATTCGCCAGGTGGTGATTGATCTGCGGAATGCGGGCTTTACCGTCTTTATGGACGACTTTGGAAGCGGATACTCCTCGCTCAACATGTTAAAGGATGTAAATGTGGATGTCATCAAGATTGACACCAAATTTCTGGATATGAACGAGAACAGCCAGAACCGCGGCATGGGAATCCTGGAGACCATTGTCCGCATGGCGAGGCTGATGCAGCTGCGGGTGATTGCGGAGGGCGTGGAGAAAAAGGAGCAGGTGGATTTCCTGAGAAATGTGGGCTGTATCTACGGGCAGGGCTATTACTACTACCGTCCGATGCCGATCGAACAGTTTGAACCGCTGCTTCTCCATGAAGAGAATGTGGATTACCGCGGCATTCAGGCCCACCAGCTGGAGGAACTCCGTCTGGAGGACCTGGTCAATAAGGATGTGACCAGCGAGGCAATCCTCAATAATATGCTGGGCGGAATGGCACTTTACGATGTCTGTGGGGAAAAGATCGAGCTGCTTCAGGTGAACGAGGGGTATTACCGGGTGACCGGCTGTAATCCCATCGATCTGGAGGAACGCAGGAAATTTATTATGGCGCAGATACACGAGGATGACCAGGGCAAGGTGCTGGAGCTCTTCGAGGCGGCCTGCAGAAATCCGCTGAAGGGATCGGAAGGCATCATACGGCGCTACAGGCTGAGCGGAGAGCTGATGTGGATTTCCCTGCGCATCTTTTTCTTAAAGGAAAGGGATGACCACAGGCTGTTCTATGGATCGGTCAGCGACGTGACAAAGGTAAAACGACAGGAAGAGAGGCTGGCATCCTCCCAGCGGATTCTCGCGGATGTCCTGAATATCAACGGAGATGAAGGCGCATTTGAGCCCCAGATGCTTAAAACGGCCGGAGAATCCATTGAGCTGCAGAACGACGAACTGGAGTTTCTGGATTCCGGCGTTCCGGGCGGTTTTCATTGCTGCCGCTGGACGGAGGACATGGAGCTTCTCTATGTGAGCGGGCGTTTCCTGGAAATTCTCGGAATTACCGGTCGTGAGCTGGAGGAGGAGTATCAGAATCAGATGGTTTCGCTCATCCATCCAGGCGACCGGGACCGGGTACTGTCCGCTGTTATGGCAGAGAAACAGACAGTATATAGCCTGGAATTCCGTATGCGGACGAAGACGGGATATGTATGGATCCGCTATCAGGCGAGACGAAAACACTGGAATGGCAGCACATTTTTATATGGAGTCATCCTGGATATCGATGAGATTATGGCATTGCGTCAGGAGATAAAAGAGTGCAGAAAACGATTGGAAGAACTGGAGCGATGCAGGCCTGTGGAGACGGATCTGCTGACGGGTCTCCATAACCGGGAGACGGGGATTCCCCTGATGAAGGAGTGGATATCCAGGCGCAGAGTCCAGCCGTCCGCGCTGGCACTGTTCCGGTTTCACGGGTTTCCAGAGGTGAATGAGGCGCTGGGACAGGTGAGTGGGGACCGGATCCTGGTGAACAGTGTGGAGAAGCTGAAGAGCTTTTTCCGTGAGGAGGATATCGTCTGCCGCATCAGCGGATATGAGATCCTGGTGCTCTGTAAAAATATCGGGAGCAGGGATATGCGCAGGAAGCTGGAACAGCTGATGGCGGATATGAAGATGGAGCTGTCCCTGGAGTCGGCAAAGATCCGGCCTTCCAT
>NZ_JBKVCZ010000198.1:0-1294 GCF_046966825.1 Hungatella sp.
GCCATAGACAGCGCCCCCGATCATGACCGGCGTAATCCGCTCCGCCAGAAACGTAAGAAGGCCTCTTCCCGGGAAGAATTCATTGAACTCCGTAAACATGCCGTTTCCGCTGTAATAGCCGTAGGGCTGCGCATGAAACAGATTGTGCAGCATCTCACTGGCCTTGTACGGGATGGCCAGAATCACCTTTGTCACAAGAAAGGAATCCGTAAAATACGTGATGGAAAACCAGCCCAGCACGAATCCCACCAGGGTGAACACCAGGATCCTCCTGGTTCCTTTTTCAAAATGGACCACCCGCTCCTTAAGCCCCTCATCCGTACCGCCATATCCGGCCTCCGGTATGTCCAGCTCCTTCCCTTTCTCCAGATACCCCTCGACCAGCGCGCGGCATTCTCCGCATTCCTCCAGGTGCTTTTCCACTTCCGGGTCCTCGGTATTGCCCCGCAGATACTCCAGTACCCGATCTCTGTAATCACATGCCACAGCTGTCACCTCCTCTCTGTTCATACCGGCTCCGGTACTTAAGCCTGGCCCTGTGAAGCCTGACCTTTACCACGGTTTCCGAAAGCCCTGTCACTCTGGCAATATCCGCGTACGCCATCTTTTCATAATCGCGAAGCAGGATGATCGTCCTGTCGTCGGCATTTAAGGAAGAAAGCACCTCCCGGATCAGTTTTGCCTTCTCTTCCTTCAAAAGCTTCTCCTCCGGTCCGCTCTCATACCCGGCTCCCAGCCGTTCCATGTCGGCCTCTTCCAGGAGAACCGGCTGTTTCTTTCTGGCAAAGGAAAGAAAGGTGTTCCGCGCAATCGTCAGGCACCACGTCTTTTCACTGCAGTCCTCCTTAAAGCCCTTAAGCCCCAGATAGACCTTCAAAAAAGTCTCCTGCGCCAAATCCTCCGCCGTATCTTTATCCTTCGTCATATAGGAAAGGTAACCGTATACCGCGTTTTTCTGCCTCTGGTAAACTTCTTCAAATCTCACTCCCACGGACGTCTCTCCTTTGTTTTTTCTTCATTCGAAACCGCCTTCACCTATATAGACTCCGTTTTTCCCAAAAAGTTACATCCAAAGATAAAGAAAAGCAGAAACCTACAGGCTCTGCTCGCTCATAAATCTTTTAATTCCCAAAAATACTTCCTCACTGATAATATGTTCCATGCGGCAGGCGTCTTCCTCTGCCGCCTTCCTGCCGACCCCTGCGACCTTCTGTAAAAATGCAGTCAGCAGCTTATGGCGCTCGTAGACACTCTCCGCCTTTTCAAGCCCCTCTTTCGTCAGCTCGATATCTCC
>NZ_JBKVCZ010000198.1:1304-8730 GCF_046966825.1 Hungatella sp.
ATATCTCCCCTCGCTCCCACCACAAGGAAGCCGTCCTCCTTCAGGATTCCGATGGCACGGCTCACGCTCGGTTTGCTGAAATTCAGTTCGTGGGCGATATCGATGGAACGCACCGTCCCATTTTTCTCTCTCAGACGCAGGATCGTCTCCAGATAATTTTCTCCGGACTCATACATGGCAGTTCCTCCCCATCCCGTGTGTATCATTTCTATCATATACGATTTATTCTCATAAGTCCACCCCCGGCCCATATTTCAAAATACAAAGGAACCGGCCGCGGCGCCCTGCAGCTGTCTGCTCGGGTACCACGGCCGGTTCCTGTTATTCTCATTGAGCACCGTCAGCTCTTCTCCTGCCCGGGTTTTTGATCCCTTCAGGCGCTGGCGCTGTCTCCGTCTATCCGGTAAAGGTTCTTTCTCTGGATCAGTCCGATCTCCTCCAGGGTCTTCACCATCCGGTAAACGGTGGCCATCCCGATCGTGGGGTCCTTTTCCAGTGCCTGATAATACATTTCCTTACAGCAGCAGCATTCGTCCTGCAGAATCACATCGATCAGAATCTGTCTCTGGTTTGTGATTCTGCATCCGTTTCTCTTTAATTCCCGAATCACATAGGCGCGTTTCTCTTCGAGGATATCAGTCCGATTCATCTTATCAACCTCCCCGTTATGAGCGCGGCTTATGGCCTGGAGCGCAGCCATGGCAGCAACTGCATTGTCCTCCGCAGCCGCTCTTGCTTCCGCAGCTGCAGGTTCCTCGGTTCTTATACACGGAACGGATCGCAAGTCCCGTCAATACGAGTAATATCAGTGATATCATAATTGTCGCCGCATTGGCAGCTATCCAAGTTACCATAAGTATCCCTCTTTTCTATTCAGTCTCCTGGTAGTCCGTCCTCCAGGTCATTACGATGGTGCTGTGCATCTGCTTAAATTCTGGCCGCTACGGCTCCCGTCTTCTTGTCAGCCTTCGGAGCCGGACGGAACAGCAGATACAGAGTTACAGCAAGAACAATAACAGCAGCGGCTGTTCCAATACCGAAACCACCGCCCATGGCGAATGATCCCAGCTGATAGATCATTAAGCATACCGCATAGGCAAATACATTCTGAAAGATAACTGCAAACGCGGTCCAGCCCTTATTTCCCATCTCCTTTGCCATGGTGCTGATTGCAGCCAGACACGGAGAATCCAGTAAGTTAAAGGTTAAGAAGGTAAATCCTGCAAGGGCGCTTCCGTGGAAGAAATCAGTCATAACGTACTGCCACAGAGCGGCGTCACTCTCCGTCGCCTCCGCCATATTGGCAAGGACGCCCATGGTGCTGACGATACCTTCCTTTGCCACGAATCCGGAAAGGGAGGATGCAACCGCCTGCCAGCTGCCGAAGCCCAGAGGAGCAAAGATCGGAGCGAGGAAGGTGCCGATGATCGCGAGGAAGGAAGCTTCCATATCCTGGACCATGCCGAAGGCGCCGTTTTCCACGCCGAACGTAGCCAGGAACCACATCACCATACAGCAGAGGAACAGGATTGTTCCCGCTTTCTTTAAGAAGCTCCATACACGCTCCCATACGTGAAGCAGCACGGTCTTCACTGACGGAACGTGGTACTGCGGAAGTTCAATTACGAACGGTGACGGATCACCTGCAAACATTTTCGTTTTCTTTAAAATAATACAGGATACGATAACCGATGCAATTCCGATGAAATACATGCTGGGTGCCATCCACCAGGCCCCACCCATGATCGCACCTGCTACCAGTGCGATAACCGGAAGCTTTGCGCCGCAGGGAACGAAGGTCGATGTCATAATGGTCATACGGCGGTTTTTATCATCTTCAATGGTTTTAGTGGCCATGATGGCTGGAACGCCGCAGCCGGAAGAGATAAGCAGCGGGATAAAGCTCTTTCCCGATAATCCGAATCTGCGGAAAATACGGTCCATGATAAATGCAACTCTCGCCATGTATCCGCAGTCCTCCAGGACAGATAAGAACAGGAAGAGAATCGCCATCTGAGGAGCGAATCCGATTGGAGCCGCCAGACCTCCGATGATACCATCCACAACCAGGGAAACGAGCCATTCGGAAGCGCCTGCGGTCTCCATCAAGCCCTGAACGGCCGGCTGGATCCATGCGCCAAACAGCGTATCGTTGGTAAAGTCGGTAACAATGGTTCCGAGTGATGTGACGGAAACGTAATAGACCACAAACATCATAGCCACGAAGATCGGAAGCGCCAGGATTCTGTTCGTTACAATCCTGTCAATCTTGTCCGAAACGGTCATTCCCCTTCGGTTCTTCTTTAAACAGTCCGTAATGATTTTCGATATGTATTCGTATCTCTCGTTGGTGATGATACTCTCCGCATCGTCATCCATCTGCTTCTCGGCATCTTTCACGATTTCCACGATGCGCTTCGAGGAATCGGCAGAAAGTGGGGTCGTACCCAGGACCTTCTCATCCTGCTCGAACAGCTTGATGCTGTACCAGCGCGCCAGATGGTCCGGAACGGAATTGGGAAGGAGGTCTGCGATATCGGCCAGATAGCCTTCCACCTCTCCGGAAAACTCATGCTTCGGCACCTGAATGGTCCTGGCATTTGCCAGACGAACCGCACGGTCCACCACTTCAGTCAGTCCCTCGCCCTTTAAGGCGGAGGTAGCAGCCACTTCACAGCCAAACGCTGCCGCCAGCTTCTTCTCGTCGATCTTATCGCCGCTCTTCACCGCCAGATCCATCATGTTCAGGGCGATGACAACCGGAATCCCCAGCTCCAGCAGCTGTGTCGTCAAATATAAGTTACGTTCCAGATTCGTGGCGTCCACCAGGTTAATAATCGCGTCCGGTCTCTCATTGATTAAATAGTCACGGCTTACGACCTCTTCCAGTGTATACGGTGACAGGGAATAAATTCCCGGAAGGTCGGTGATAATAATGTCTTTCTTTCCCTTCAGCTTCCCTTCCTTCTTCTCAACCGTAACTCCAGGCCAGTTTCCAACATACTGGTTGGAGCCTGTTAAGTTATTAAACATGGTGGTTTTTCCGCAGTTCGGATTACCTGCCAGTGCAATACGGATTGCCATACTCTTGTTCCTCCTTTAGTTAGCCATATCTAACTCTTATTCTTAAAATATAGGGCGTCCGCCCTCCCCTGATCCTTTACTCTACCACAATCAGTTCCGCATCCTGTTTTCTCAAAGAAAGTTCATATCCTCGCACCGTTACTTCCACCGGGTCCCCGAGCGGTGCAACCTTCCTGACAAATACAGAACAGCCTTTTGTAATCCCCATATCCATAATCCGGCGTTTGACTGCGCCCTCTCCGTTTAACTTCTTCACAGTTACGGTCGTGCCGCATGGAATTTCCTTCAAGGTCTGCATCCTCTTTTCCTCCTACTAAACCATAATTTTTTTTGCCATATCCTGATTCACTGCGATTCTGGAATCCTTGACATTGACTATCATATTTCCGCTGATCGTCGATACCACGGTGACCACTGCACCAGTTACAAAACCAAGATTCTCCAGAAAACGTTTCGTCTCTTCGTTCCCGCCGATTTTACGTATTACCTGTGCTTCGCCGGTTCTTACCATGGTTAAAGGCATCCTATTCACCACCTCTGCTAAATTTGAAAATCATTCTCAATTTCACTTTCCAACTAGTAGTTAGTATATGCTAATTCAATTAAAAAATCAAGTACTTTATTGAAAACAATTCTCAATAAGGAAAATAAATCCAAATATGTGGGAATTTTTAAATGAAAGAGGAGAACAGGCTTTTAAATAAACAGCAGGGGAAAACCTTGTTTAGAAAACGCGGTTTTCCCCTGCTGCTCTTCCTGTCATTTATCTTCGTAAGCGTGGTAAATCCGTTTTACCACATCGTAGGCCAGCTTGCGCCGCCTGTATTCATCCACAATCCCCTTATTATTCATGGTGCGGGAGACGGCGATATCATTTACTCGAACCTTGAGCAAATCATTTCATCTTTTCCAGGATATTGTCAATATCCACCTTTTTTCCAATTACCATCAGATGCTCCTGCGCCTGAATGACATAGTCGGCCGGGGGCATGAGCTGGGCTTTTCCCTCGCGTTTGATGCCCAGGACGCTGATGTGGTAACGGTTGCGGATATCGGCCTCGCGAATGGTCTTGTGGATCCATTCCGGAAGAGGCGGAATCTCGTAGATGGAGTATTCCTGCGTCAGTTCAATGTAGTCAAATACGTGGTTGGCGCTGTAGCGGACCGCCATCTTTTCTGCAATATCACGGTCCGGATAGATGACCTCGTCCGCGCCGTTTCTGAGAAGGAACTTGGCGTGAATGTCGCGGTTCGCCTTGCTGATGACACGGCGGCCGCCCAGCTCCTTTACAAGGCTGGTGATCTCCAGACTGCTCTGGAAATTCGTTCCGATACAGACGAAACAGATGTCGAAGTTGGCGATTCCCAGGCTTCGTAAAACCGCCTCGTTGGTACAGTCTCCGATCTTGGCGCTGGTCACGATGGGTAGCAGGTCCTCTAACACCTCTTCCTTCTGGTCCACCACCATGACGTCATTTCCCAGCATGGCGAGATTCTCGCAGAGATGGTGGCCAAACCGTCCCATTCCTATGATTAAAATTGATTTCATATGATATTCTCCTTTGCTTCGCAGCATATTATTCAATACATGATCTCTACACTTACAGGCACCGGCCGCGGGCTTACCCGATGTTGATTGCCTCCGCAGGCTGCTGTACATGGGGCTTTCTCTTGGACTGGACAAAGGCCAGGGCAAAGGAAAGGCTTCCGATTCTGCCGCAGTACATCAGAAGAATGATGATGCAGCGCGATACCGGATGGAGCGCTCTCGTGATTCCCGTAGTCATTCCGACGGTGCCGATAGCGGAAAACGTCTCAAACAGGATATCGGAAAATCCCAGCGGCTGTATCGCCATGATAGCCAGCGACGCCGTGACTGCCAGTAAAAGATTGATCGTCAGAATCGTTCCGGCACGCTTGACCGCGTCGTTCTCCAGCCTCCGGCCGAAGATATTGATCCCGTACGTCTGCTTGATATTGGAATGTACGCACAAGAGAAGGACCACCAGGGTCGTCGTCTTGATGCCGCCGGCGGTGGAGCCAGGGCTTCCTCCGATGAACATCAGGATGATGGTCAGCAGCTTGCTTCCATCGGTTAAGGCCGCCGTGTCCGTCGTGTTGAAGCCGGCCGTTCTGGCCGTCACGGAGCTGAATAAGGAGGTCAGGATCTTACCGCTGGTATTCATTCCCACCAGAAGATGATTCCTCTCCAGCAGATAAAACAGCAGTCCTCCGCCGAAGACCAGGATCGCGGTGGTGACGAGTACAATCTTCGTCTGAAGCATATATTTTCGGAAATGCAGCTTATTCCGGCTTAAATCATCCCAGACGATAAAGCCGATACCGCCGATAATAATAAGGGACATGATGACCAGGTTCACCAGCCAGTCATCGTAATAGGCTACAAAAGAGCTGTACGGTGTCTGCCCGCCCATCAGGTCGAAGCCCGCGTTGCAGAAGGCCGATATGGAATGGAAGATACCGTAGAACAGTCCCCGTAAGAAACCAAACTGGGGGATAAAGCGGATTGCCAGAAGCACCGCACCCGTTCCCTCAAAGATGCACGTGCCGATGATAATCTTCTTTGCCAGGCGCACCACCCCGCCGATCTGCAGGGTATTGACGCTCTCCATCATGAGTCCGCGCTCCTTCAGCCCGATCTTACGGCGGAGAACGATGGAGATGAAGACGCCCACCGTGATAAAGCCCAGACCGCCGATCTGAATCATGGTCAGAATGACAAGCTGGCCAAATAAGGACCACTGACTCCAGGTATCCGCCACCACAAGGCCCGTCACGCAGGACGCGCTGGTAGCCGTAAACAGACAGTTTAAAAATGGCTCCGACTGTCCGTCGCGGCTGGCAAAGGGAAGCATGAGTAAAAGTGTTCCCGTTATGATAATGCAGAAAAATCCATATGCAATAAACTGTGTCTGGCTCACATGGCGCCGGGCATGAATTAATTTTTTCTCATCCATCTTGCTGCTGCCTTTCTGCTTCCGTATTTTCACTTAATTCCGGCTTTTTTCCGCCGGTTCGGAATTTGAGCGCCCACTCTGCCCCTGTAAAGAGCAGAAATGCCGCCAGATTGACCACGACGACGCTGGCTCCCGCCGGTGTGGAGAACCGGTAGGACATCACCATACCAATACAGAAGCACACCACGCCCAGCACGCCGGAGGACAGCACCACGCCGCGGAAGCTCTTAAAGAGCCGCATGGATGTGAGCGCCGGAAAGATAATCAGGCTGGAAATCAACATTGCTCCCATCATCCGCATTCCAAGAACAATGGTGATCGCCGTCAGAATCGCAATGAGCACATTATACCACGAGACGTTCACTCCCGTGGCTCTGGCGAAATTCTCATCAAAGGTCACTGCAAAAATCTTATTGTAACAGATCAGAAACAGCCCCAGAACCACGACGCTTAAGATCACGCTTAAGCTGACGTCCGTCCTGCTCATGGCCAGAATGCTTCCGAACATGTAGCTGCTAACATCGGTCGTCATACCGGTCGTCATGGAGGTGACGATAATACCGATGGCAAGGGCCGCCGCCGATATCATGGCGATGGCCGCGTCACTCTTGATCTTCCCATGCTCCGTGATCCTTAAAAGGAAGAACGCCGCCAGAACCACCACGGGAATGGATACCTTTAAGGGGGACCATCCGGCCGCTACCGCGATGGAGAGCGCGCCGAAGGACACGTGGGACAATCCGTCCCCAATCATGGAATACCGTTTCAGCACAAGGCTCACACCCAGAAGGGACGCGCAGAGCGAGACGAGAATTCCGCCCACTAAGGCCCTGACGAGGAACGGGTATGAAAGCATCTCTCTCACCATTTCCATCAAAGCTCACCTCCCAGATAAATGTGGCCCGCGCTGCTCTTCAAATACTCCTCCGTCGTGCCGTAGAACAGCACCTCTCTCTTTAAATGAAGAATCTTTTTCGCCTGCTTCACCACATTTGCAATATCGTGGGATACCATTAAGATCGCCACGCCCTCTTTTTGATTCAATTTTCGGATAATCTCGTAAAATTCCAGGATTGCCGAAGGGTCCAGACCCGTAATCGGCTCATCCAGGATCAGCAGCTTGTCCGTAGCGCACAGGGCCCGGGCAATCAGGGTACGCTGCTGCTGTCCGCCTGATAAGTCGCGGTAGCACTGGCCCGCCAGCTCTGCAATTCCCAGCCGCTCCATGTTCTTTTCCGCCAGCGCCTTTTCCTTTCCCGAATAGAAAGGCTTGTTTCCGCGCCTGCTCAAACAGCCGGACAGTACGACCTCCCCAACCGTGGCAGGGAAATCCTTCTGCGCCGCCGTCTGCTGCGGGAGATAAC